>JBDLVJ010000063.1:0-10863 GCA_039804875.1 Pseudomonadota bacterium
CCGGGGTGATCACCAGCACATCGACCGGGTCGCCGTCGCCGGCGATGGTCTTGGGCACGTAACCGTAGTTGGTCGGGTAGTGCATGGCGGTGTTCATGAAGCGATCGACGAAGACGCAGCCGGAGGCCTTGTCGACTTCGTACTTGATCGGATCGCCGTTCATCGGGATCTCGATGATGACGTTGAACGCTTCGGGCACCTTGCTGCCGGGGGTGACGTGGTCGAGGGACATAGTGTCTCTGTGGAGTAGGTTGATGAAAGCCGCGCACCGGACGCGCGCGCAACTCGATCATTTTACCGGCCCAACCTACCCCCTCCTTACGGCGGATGCCGTCGTGGCGCGCCTTGGTGTAACCTTGGCTCCATGGCAGAACGCGTGATTCCCCTGGTTGACCTGCGCGGCAAGGCGCTGGCGGCCCCCCGCCCCCCTCAGGCCATGACGGCCGGCGGGCCATGGCTCGACGGGCTGGGCCGGCCGCTGCGCGACCTGCGCATCAGCGTGACCGATCGCTGCAACTTCCGCTGCAGCTACTGCATGCCCAAGGAAGTGTTCGACCAGGGCCACCCCTACCTGCCGCATTCGGCGCTGCTGCGCTTCGAGGAGATCACCCGGCTGGCCAGGGTTTTCGTCGCGCACGGCGTGCGCAAGATCCGTCTCACTGGCGGCGAGCCGCTGTTGCGCAAGGACCTCGAACAGCTGATCGAGCAGCTCGCAGCGCTGCGCACCCCGGACGGCCAGCCGCTGGACCTGACGTTGACGACCAACGGCAGCCTGCTGGCGCGCAAGGCGCGCGCGCTCAAGGACGCCGGCCTGCGGCGCGTGACCGTGAGCCTGGACGCGCTCGACGACGCCATCTTCCGGCGCATGAACGATGTGGACTTTCCGGTGCGCGCGGTGCTCGACGGGCTGGAGGCGGCGCAGGCGGCGGGGCTGGGCCCGATCAAGGTCAACATGGTGGTCAAGCGCGGCACCAACGAGCAGGAGATCCTGCCACTGGCGCGCCATTTTCGTGGCAGCGGGATGACGCTGCGCCTGATCGAATACATGGATGTCGGCGCGACCAACGGCTGGCGCATGGACCAGGTGCTGCCGAGCGCCGAGGTGGTGAAGCGGATCGGGCGCGAGCTGCCGCTGGTGCCACTGCAGGCCTCGGCCCCGGGCGAGACCGCCGAGCGCTGGGGCTATGCCGGCGCCGACGGACGGCACGATCCGGCCCTGGGCGAAATCGGCGTGATCAGCAGCGTGACCCAGGCCTTCTGCGGCGACTGCAACCGGGCCCGGCTGTCGACGGAGGGCCGGCTCTACCTCTGCCTGTTCGCCTCCCAGGGCTACGACCTGCGCGCGCTGCTGCGCGAAGACGCGGCGGACGACGCCCGGATCGCCTCGGCGCTGGGCGCGATCTGGCAGGGGCGGGCAGACCGCTATTCCGAGCTGCGCGCCCTGCTGCCGGCCGACAGCGAAGCGACCACCGGGCGGCGGATCGAGATGAGCTACATCGGGGGTTGAACATGGGACAGGCTGGCATGGACGCCGCGCTGGGCGCACAGGTAAAAGTACCGGTGGACGCACTGATCCTGGCCGGCGGCCGGGGCTCGCGCATGGGAGGGGTAGACAAGGGATTGCAACGACTCAACGGGCAAACACTGGTCGAGCACGCGCTGGCGCGGCTGCGCCAGCAAGCCGGCGGTCGGCTTGGCGCCATCATGGTCAACGCCAACCGGCACCTGGACGACTACCGCGCACTGGGGCTGGCGGTCTGGCCCGACGCCATGGCCGATTTTCCGGGCCCGCTGGCGGGCTTCCTGGCCGGGCTCGAGCACGGCAGCCAGCCCTGGCTGCTGACCGTGCCCTGCGACTCGCCGCTGTTTCCGCTCGACCTGCTGGAGCGGCTGGCGCAGGCGGCCGAACGCGAGGGCGCCGACCTGGCGCTGGCGCTGGGCCGCGACGAGGACGGCCTGCCGCGCCGCCAGCCGGTGTTCTGCCTGCTCAGGCGCGAACTGGCCGACAGCCTGCGCGCCTACCTGCAGGGCGGCGGACGCAAGATCGACCACTGGATCGGTTCCCAGCATCATGTCGCGGTCGCCTTCGACGCGCCTGGCGACGACCCGCGCGCCTTCTACAATGCCAACACCCTGGCCGAACTGCGTGCGCTCGAAATCGGTCTCTGACCCCAATTGACCCTTTGAAGATGAAGACACTGGACCAGATCGCTGCCGAACTGCAAGGCTATGACCCGAATGCATTGCCGGCCGACGCGGTCGACGAGTTCCTGTCGCGGCTGGTGGAACCCGTGGCACAGACCGAGCGCGTGTGCCTGTTCGACGCGCTCGACCGGGTGCTGGCGGCGGACCTGATCGCGCCGCTCAGCGTGCCGCCGCATGACAATTCGGCGATGGACGGTTACGCCTTTGACGGCGCGCAGCTGCAAGCCGGCCAGGGGCTGGCGCTGCGCGTGGTCGGCACGGCCCATGCCGGCGCGGCCTGGCAGGGCGAGGCGGGTGCGGGCCAATGCGTGAAGATCATGACCGGCGCGGTGATGCCGGCCGGGCTCGACACCGTGGTGCCGCTCGAGCTGACCCGGGTCGAGGGCGAGTGGGTCGAGCTGCCGGCCGATGCGCTGCGCGCGGGCGACAATCGCCGCCTGCTGGGCGAGGACCTGCTGGCCGGCCAGCCGGCCCTGCTGGCTGGAACCCGGATCGGGCCGGCCGCGCTCGGCCTGATCGCCAGCCTGGGACTGGCCGAGGTCACGGTGCGCCGGCGGGTGCGGGTGGCGTTTTTCTCGACCGGCGACGAGATCCTGAGCCTGGGCCAGGCGCCGCGCGAGGGCGCGGTCTACGACAGCAACCGCTACACGCTGTTCGGCCTGCTGCGCCGGCTCGGGGTCGAGCTGATCGACCTCGGCGCGGTGGCGGACCGGGACGACAGCCTGGAAGCGGCATTCCGGCAAGCCGCGTCGATGGCCGATGCGGTCATCACCAGCGGCGGCGTCAGCGTCGGCGAGGCCGATCACACCAAGGCGGTCATGCGCCGGCTGGGCGAGATGGCGTTCTGGCGCATCGCGATGCGCCCGGGCCGCCCGATGGCGGTCGGCCGGCTGCGACAGGCAGAGCGCAGCGCGCTGCTGTTCGGCCTGCCGGGCAATCCGGTCGCGGTGATGGTGACCTTCCTGGCCTTCGTGCGCCCCGCCCTGCTGCGCCTGATGGGCGCGAGCCAGACCCAGCCGCTGCGCGTGACGGCGCGCAGCGAGCAGGCAATGCGCAAGAAGCCCGGGCGCACCGAGTTCCAGCGCGGCATCGCGGGTCGCGCCGCCGACGGCGACCTGCGGGTGCGCAGCACCGGCAGCCAGGGCTCGGGCGTGCTGCGCTCGATGGCCGAGGCCAACTGCCTGATCCGGCTCGATCACGCGCAGGGCAACGTGGCAGTCGGCGATCCAGTCGAGCTGCTGCTGTTCGACGGCCTGATCTGAGGCCGGACACCGGGCACGAGAACGGCCAGCCCACCACCGCGATGACCGGCGCGTGACGGGGGTCGCGGCGCCCGGGGTGTTGCGGCTCAGCGCCCGGGCACGCCCCGGTTGGCCAGCGCGTCGGCGCGCTCGTTGCCCGGGTCGCCGGCATGTCCGCGCACCCAGTGCCAGTCGATGCGGTGACCATGTCCCTGCACCACCGCGTCGAGCTGCTGCCACAGGTCCTGGTTCTTGACCGGCTCCTTGGCGGCGGTCTTCCAGCCGCGCGCCTTCCAGCCCGTCATCCACTCGGTGATGCCCTTGCGCACATACTGGCTGTCGAGGTAGAGGCTGACATGGCAGGGCCGCTTGAGGGCCAGCAGGCCCTGGATCACGGCGGTCAGCTCCATGCGGTTGTTGGTGGTCTCGCGCTCGCCGCCAAAGAGCTCCCGCTCGGCCGCGCCCGCGCGCAGCAGCACGCCCCAGCCGCCCGGGCCCGGATTGCCCTTGCAGGCGCCGTCGGTGTAAATGGTGACAGGATTCATCGATTCTTGGATAGGGGGTGTTTTTGCGCCACGGCGACCGGCTTGAGACCGGCGCGGCGCGGCTTCCAGGCCGGACCCAACAGGTGCATGCCGCGCACGCGCTTGACCGCGACCAGGAAATAGACCGCGCCGGGCAGCGGCCAGCCCCGGGGACCGATACGGTCGATCCAGGCCCAGCGCTGCAGCCAGGTCTCGCTGTGCACGGCCGGACGCCAGCAGCCCTGGGTCTGGAATTCGGGCTCGAAGCTCAGCAGCCGCAGCCAGTCGCGCAGACGGCGCGGCGCGATGAAGTCGCCGGCCTCGGGCAGGAACAGCTGCGCGGCCTCGCCACGGCAGCCCAGGCGCGCGGCCCAGCGCGCGCGCCACTGGCGCAGTCCCCAGAGGCTCCAGGGATGGAAACCCGAAATCACGACCCGGCCCTCGGGCACCAGCACGCGCTCGACCTCGCGCAGCACGGCATGCGGGTCGGCGCTGAATTCCAGCGTGTGCGGCAGCACCAGCAGGTCCAGACTGGCGGCGGGAAAGGGCAGCGCCGCCGCATGGGTCACGAGCGCAACGGCGGGCCCGGTGCCCGCGTCAGCGTCGCTCGCCAGCGGGGCGAGCTCGGCGAACTCGGGCAGCGCGAGCCAGCGGTGCGGCATGCGGTTGGCGCGCAGCGTGGCGAGCTCGGGCAGGCCGAGCTGCAGCGCGTGATAGCCGAAGCGGTCGGCCACCACCCGGTCGAACTGCTCGCGCTCCCAGTCGAGCAGATAGCGCCCGGGCGGGGTGGCGAACCAGGCCGCGAGCTCCTGGCCGGATGCGCTCCTGTCGTGCATGACCGGCCCGGCCCCGCTCAGGATTCGACCGGCAGTTCCTGCGCCGGCGCCAGCACGGTGGCGCGGATCAGCTCGCGCATCGCCTTCTTCTCCTGGAAGCTCAGGGTGCGCGCCAGCTCGCGACGCACGCGCAGCAGCAGATGGCGGTCGGTCTCGGGCGGCACGCCCTGGCTGCTCTGCATCTCCTCTTGCAGGTCGAGGCGGGCATCCACGGTTTCCTCGGACCACCAGGACTGGATCACCTGCTTGACCTGGTCGAGCCAGTCGTCCGAGGGCAAGGCGTTGCTGAAATAGCTCTCGCCGGCCTCGGCATCGCGCTCGGACGGCTGCGCCGGCAGCAAGGAGGCGGCCAGGCGGCTGGACTGCAGCACGCTGCCCGGCACGGTCAGCGCCTCCCAGGCGGTCTGGCCCAGCGCGAGGCGGCGGTCGGCCTGCAGCAGCAGGCGGGCCCAGCTCGGGTCCTCGGTCATGAGCTTGGGCATGTCGAGACTGCCCTCGTCGCTGACCAGCGCCACCTTGAGGCCGCGCCACTGCGCCTCGTCGATATAGGGAATCAGGCGCTCGTCGTCGCTCAGGATCAGCACCAGGCCGGTGCCGCCATGCTGGGCCAGCTGGCTGAGCTCGAGGCCGAGCGAGCGCACCAGGCCCAGGCCGCCATCGATCGCATGCTGCGGCACGCTGCGCACGACCACGTCATCGCACAGGTCGAGCACCTGCTGATCGGAAAACACATAGGCGCGCAGCAGCTGGGCATCGGGCGCGCTCTGGCGCAACAGATCAACCAGCACCGGCTGCAGGTTGTGGCGCTGCAGCTGCAACGGGGCGCTGGCATGCTGGCCCGCCAGCCATTTCAGGTAACGCTCGTCGACCAGCGCGACGACCTGGGTAAGGCCGCCGGCGGACTGATGGGAATGGAGATGGCGCGGCATGCTGCGCTTGCCCAGATGGAACTTCATTTTCATAAAAGTAATGGCCCGATAGGTGGGCTCTGATAGGAATAAGAGGCAAGATTGTGACATGGTTCACACATGGGTTGCAGAGCGAGCATTTATGCTTGCGGGGTGAATTTCATCCAGCTGCTGCTACCCGACTTCTCGCTGATCCTGTGCGGCTATCTGCTGTGCCGCCACAGCGCGCTCAACCGCCAGGTCTGGGACCAGGTCGATAGACTGGTCTACTACTTCCTGTTCCCGGTGCTGTTGTTCCACTCGATCGTCAAGCACCCGCTGGACTGGCAGGCGGCCTGGCAGCTGGTGGGAGCCGGCCTCTGCATGGCGGCGGCGGCCATCGCGCTGGCCTATTCGCTGCCCCACTGGCCGCTGCTCGGGACGCGGGTGGACCGAAGGCTGCACGCCGCGGGCGCCCAGGTCGCGTTCCGCTTCAACTCCTTCATCGCGCTGGCGCTGATCGACCGGGTCGCGGGCCCCGCCGGCCTGCCGCTGCTGGCGCTGCTGATCGGCCTGCTGGTGCCGGTCTTCAACATCGGGGCGGTGCTGCCGATGGCGCGCCATGCCGGCGGGCGGCTCTGGCGCGAGCTCGCGCGCAATCCGCTGATCCTGACCACGGCCAGCGGGCTGTGCGCCAACCTGCTCGGGCTGCAGCTGCCCGAGGGCATGACGCCGACCTTGACACGGCTGGGCCAGGCGGCGATCGCGCTCGGCCTGCTGGCCGCCGGGGCCGGCATGCAGCTCGGCGCCATGCGCGAGGGCAAGGTGCTGAGCCTGGCGCTGCTCACGCTCAAGCATCTCGGACTGCCGCTGGTCGCGCTGCTGATGGCGCGGCTGTGGCGGCTGCCCGAACTGCCGACCCGGGTGCTGCTGATGTTCGCCGCCGTGCCGACCGCCACCAGCTGCTATGTGCTGGCCGCGCGCATGGGCTACAACGGCGCCTATGTCGCGGGCCTCGTGACGGTCTCGACGCTGCTGGCCATGCTCAGCCTGCCACTGGCGCTGGGCCTGCTGGTCAGCTGGTAGGACCGGCTCTCAGGTCTGGGCCTGAGCCAAGGCCCAGGCCACATGCTCGCGCACCAGCGCGCTCGGGTCGTCGGCACTGGCCTGCAGCGCGGCGCGCAGGGCCGCCTTGACGGACGGATCGGCCAAGTCAGCGCCATCCGCCGCGCGCAAGGCGTTGCCCAGGGCCACCGCCAGATTGCGCCGCCAGCGCTCAAGGCCGATGCGCCGGATCGGACTGCCCTCGGTCTGGCGCAGGAACTGCTCCTCGCTCCAGCCGAACAGCTCGATCAGGCCGCGTCCGGTCAGCGGCGCGCGCGCATCGAAATCGGGCAGCTGGCTCGGCTGGGCGAACTTGTTCCAGGGGCAGGCGAGCTGGCAGTCGTCGCAACCGTAGATGCGGTTGCCCAGCAGGGGCCGGAATTCGGGCGGAATCGGCCCGGTGTGCTCGATCGTCAGGTAGGAGATGCAGCGCCGGGCATCGAGCCGGTAGGGCGCGACGATGGCCTGGGTCGGGCAGGCGTCCAGGCAGGCGCGGCACTGGCCGCAATGCGCGCTGGCCGGCTCGGTAGCGGGCAGCGCGCGGTCGACGAAGATCTCGCCGAGGAAGAACATCGAGCCGGCGTCGCGGCTCAGCGTCAGGGTGTGCTTGCCGCGCCAGCCCAGGCCGCTGCGGCTGGCGAGCTCGACCTCGAGCACCGGCGCCGAATCCGTGAAGGCCCGGTGGCCGAACGGGCCCAGCGCCAGCGCCATGCGGTCGGCCAGCCGCTGCAGGCGCTGGCGCAGCACCTTGTGATAGTCGCGGCCCCGGGCGTAGAGCGAGACCAAGCCCTGGCCGGGCTCGCCTTGGCGCCGCCATTCGATGGCCTGCCAGCCCGCGGGCGTGGCGCGCGGCAGATAATCCATCCTGGCCGTGACCACGCTGAGCGTGCCGGGCAGCAGTTCGGCCGGCCGCGCGCGCTTCAGGCCATGGGCGGCCATGTAGTGCATGTCGCCATGAAAGCCCTGTTCGAGCCAGGCCAGCAGGCCGGGCTCGGCTGCAGACAGGTCGACAGCGGCCACCCCGATTTGGGAGAATCCGAGTTCCCGGCCCCAGGCCTGTATTTGCGAGACGAATTGAGCAGCATCGACCATCAGACCTCCATTGTAGAAAGCGCGCAGCCAGCCCGGGCAGCCAGCCTGGCGCGGCGCGCGGTTCTGTGCGCCAGCGAGGACGACACCCAGGCACTGGCACGTGCGCTGGCGCTCAGCCCCGGGCTGGCCAACGCGACGCTGACGCTGCACGGCGACCTCGGCGCCGGCAAGACCACCTTCGTGCGCCACCTGTTGCGCGCGCTCGGCGTGGCCGGACGCATCAAGAGCCCGACCTATGCCGTGGTCGAGCCGCATCAGGCGCCGCCCGCGCCGGCCTGGCCCGCCGGGCTGACGGTGTCGCATTTCGACTTCTACCGCTTCGGCGACCCGCGCGAGTGGGAGGACGCGGGTTTTCGCGAGGTCTTCGCCGACCCCGGCCTGAAACTGGTCGAATGGCCGGAGAAGGCCCAGGGCCTGATGCCAGCCCCCGATCTCAGCCTCGAGCTGGCGACCCGGGAAGACGAGAGCCGGATCGTCACGCTCAAGGCGCACAGCCCGACCGGACGGCGGCTGCTGGAGGACATGGCCCCATGAAACGGCGTCATCTGCTCGGGAGCGGCCTGCTGCTGCTCTGGCTCGGACCGGCCCAGCTCGCACGCGGCGCCAGCCTGCTGGCGGTGCGCGTCTGGCCGGCGCGCGACTACTCCCGCCTGACCCTGGAATCGGACAGTCCGCTGGTGGCGCGCCAGCTCACCCTGCCCGATCCGCCCCGACTGGCGGTCGACATCGAGGGACTCGATCTGCTGCCCGGCCTGCACGAGCTCGTCAGCAAGATCCAGCCCAACGACCCCAATATCGCGGGCGTGCGGGTCGGGCAGAACGCGCCCAACGTGGTGCGGCTGGTGGTCGATCTCAAGCAGCCGGTCTCGCCCCAGGTCTTCAGCCTCAAGCCGGTCGAGCCCTACCAGCACCGGCTGGTGCTCGACCTCTATCCGGCGCGCGCGGTCGATCCGCTCGAGGAGCTGATCCAGCAGCGGCTGCAGGGCCTGGAGGCCACGATCGCCGCCGGACCGGGTGCCAAGGCGGCCGGCCCGAGTGCGCCAACGGCCGCCTCGGCGGCGTCGCCCTCCGCGCTGCTCGCGGTCAAGCCGGACCCGCTGGGCGAGCTGATCCAGCAGCAGGCCGGCAAGGCCGTGTCTAGCGCCAGCGAGGCACGCGAGCCGCGCAAGACGGCCGCCGCCACCCCGGCGCGCGCCGAACCGGAACCGCGCGACAAGACCGACCGCCTGATCGTCATCGCGCTCGACCCCGGCCATGGCGGCGAGGACCCGGGCGCGATCGGACCGGGCGGCACGCAGGAAAAGGATGTGGTGCTGCGGATCGCGCTCAAGCTGCGCGACCGGCTGCAGGGCCTGGAGATCAAGGGCAATCCGGTACGCGTCTTCCTGACCCGCGACGCGGACTTCTTCGTGCCGCTGCAGGTTCGGGTCGAGAAGGCGCGCCGGGTCCAGGCCGACTTGTTCGTCAGCCTGCATGCCGATGCCTTCTACACGCCCGATCCGCAGGGCGCGAGCGTCTACGCGCTGAGCGACCGTGGCGCCTCCAGCGCCGCCGCGCGCTGGATGGCGAACCAGGAGAACAAGTCCGACCGGGTCGGCGGCATCAACGTCAAGGTGCAGGACGCGCATGTGCAGCGCGCGCTGTTCGACATGAGCACCACGGCCCAGATCAACGACAGCCTCAAGCTCGGCGGCGCGCTGCTGGGCGAGATCGGCCGTGTCGGCAAGCTGCACAAGCCCCGGGTGGAACAGGCCTCGTTCGCGGTGCTCAAGGCGCCCGACATCCCGAGCATCCTGGTCGAGACCGCCTTCATCAGCAACCCGCAGGAGGAGGCCCGTCTGCTCGACTCGGGCTTCCAGGACCGGCTGGCGCAGGCGCTGCAGCGCGGCATCACGCGCTACTTCGCGGCCAATCCGCCGCTGGCGCGCAGCCGCCAGCTCTGACGCCGGCTGGCAGCCCTGATCGCTCGCCGGCCCGCATAATCGAAGCCCCGGCCTGGCGCCGGACAGCCGAAAGAGGAAAGAATTTGTTCAAGAACGTGATGGTCTACCGCATCGCCCCGGGTTGGGCGATGGAAGTCGAAGCCATGGAGGCCGCGCTGGCCAAGATGCCGTTCCAGCCCTGTGGCGCGACACAGCCCGAGTCCTACGGCTGGGCCCCGCCGCGCGGCCAGGCCCATGGCGCGCTGGTCGAGCTGGTCGCCGGCCAGCGCATCTTGTGCTTCATGCACGAGAGCAAGGCCGTGCCGGGCTCAGTCGTCAAGCGCCGGCTCGAGGAGCGCTGCGCCCAGATCGAGGAAAAGGAAGGCCGCAAGCCCGGGCGCAAGGAGGGCCGCGAGCTGCGCGACGAGATCGTGCAGGAGCTGCTGCCGATGGCCTTCGCGCGCACCGCCAGCCTGCTGGTCTGGCTCGATCTGGAGCAGGGCCGGCTGGTGCTCGACTGCGCCAGCGCGGGCAAGGCCGACACCCTGGTCAGCGCGCTGGTCGAATGCCTGGCCGGACTGCAGGTGTCACTGCTCAACACCCAGGTCTCGCCGCAGGCCGCGATGACACAATGGCTGACCGGCGACGCCAGCGAGTGGCCGGCGCATTTCGCGCCCGGGCGCGAGGTCGAGCTCAAGAGCGGCGACGAGATGAACTCGGTCGTCAAGTTCACCCGCCATCCGCTCGACGACGAGGAGATGAAGCGCCACATCGCGCAGGGCAAGCTGCCGACCCAGCTCGCGCTCGACTGGGAAGGCCGCGTGAGCTTCGTGCTGACCGAGGGCACCCAGCTCAAGAAGGTCGCCTTCCTCGATGGCGTGTTCGAGGAGCAGGCCGGCGCCGAGGACAACGGCGGCTTCGACAGCGATGTCGCGATCGCCACCGGCGAACTCGCCGCGCTGATCACGGACCTGACGGCGGCGCTCGGCGGCGAGCTGGCCTGAAGCCCGCTTGAATCCCGCCTGATCTCGTCCGGGCCTGCACCTGGACTA
>JBDLVJ010000064.1:0-6045 GCA_039804875.1 Pseudomonadota bacterium
TGTTCCAGATCCAGCGCGTCTACATGAAGGAGGCTTCGCTGGAGCAGCCCAATTCGCCCGCCATCCTGCTGGTGCAGGAGCAGCCTACGGTCGACATCCAGCTCGGCGTCGGTGCCGAGCAGGTGGCCGATGGCATCTACGAGGTCAGCGTGACCGCGACCGTGCAGACCAAGATCCAGGACAAGACCGTGTTCCTGGCCGAGGTCAAGCAGGCCGGCATCTTCGAGATCCGTCACCTGCCCGACGAGCAGATGGGCCCGATCATGGGCATCGCCTGCCCGCAGATCGTCTACCCCTACCTGCGCGGCAACATCGCCGACGTGATCACGCGCGCCGGCTTCCCGCCGGTGCATCTGTCCGAGATCAACTTCCAGTCGATGTACGAGCAGCAGCAGGCGCAAGCCGAGCAAGAGGCGGCCGCCGCCTGAGCGCCGCTGCAAGGGAGAGAAATTGGCCTGCATGAAGATCACCGTGCTGGGCGCGGGTGCCTGGGGAACGGCGCTGGCCATTGCCGCTGCCGCCAATGGCGGTGGCAACGAGGTGCGCCTGTGGGCGCGCAACCCGGCCCAGACGGCCGACATGCGCCAGCGGCGCGAGAACCCGCGCTACCTGCCGGGTGCGCCGTTTCCGCCGCGCCTGCGGGTGCTCGAGGCCAGGCTCGACGAGCTGCCGGCCTTGCTCGCCGCCGATGACCTGGTGGTGATCGCCACGCCGATGGCGGCCCTGCGCGAGATGCTGACCCTGCTGCGCGCGAGTCCGGTGCCGGTGGTCTGGCTCTGCAAGGGTTTCGAGCGCGCGGCCGGTGCCGGCATCGGCCTGCTCGGGCACGAGGTTTGCGCCGAGGTCGCGCCCGGCCTGCGGGCCGGTGCGCTCAGCGGCCCGAGCTTCGCCAAGGAAGTGGCCGCCGGTCGTCCGACCGCGCTGGTCGCGGCCAGTGACAGCCCCGAGCTGCGCGAGCGGCTGGTGCGGGCCTTTCACGGCAACTCGCTGCGCGTCTATGCCAACGACGACCTGGTCGGGGTCGAGGTCGGTGGCGCGGTCAAGAACGTGATGGCGATCGCGACCGGCCTGTGCGACGGGCTCGATCTCGGGCTCAACGCGCGCGCCGCGCTGATCACGCGCGGCCTGGCCGAGATGGCCAGGCTCGGGCTGGCGCTTGGCGCCAAGGCCGAGACCTTCATGGGCCTCAGCGGCCTGGGCGACCTGGTGCTGACCGCCACCGGCGACCTGAGTCGCAACCGCCAGGTCGGCCTGCTGTTGGCCAGGGGCTTGACGTTGCAGCAGGCGGTCGATTCGCTGGGTCATGTGGCCGAGGGGGTCTACAGCGCCCACACCGTGGCCCAGCGCGCGCGCGCGCTCGGCATCGAGATGCCGATCACCGATGCGGTGGTGGAGCTGCTCGATGGCCGTTTGCAGCCGGCCGAGGCGGTCGCGGCCCTGATGGGGCGCGATCCGGTCGCCGAGCGGCATTGAAACGGGCGCGGCTGGCCTCAGAACTCCAGGTTGTCGATCAGGCGCGTGCTGCCCAGGCGCGCCGCGCCCAGCGCCACCAGCTCGCCGGGCTGGAATTCGTGGCCCTGCGGCGTCTGCAGGTCGACGCGGCGCCGCACCGTCAGGTAGTCGGGCTGCCAGCCGCGCGCGGCCAGCGCCTGCAGCGCGTGCTGCTCGAGCGCGGCCAGGTTGTGCTCGCCGCCGAGCACGGCCGCGATCAGGGTCTTCAGCGCGAGCGAGAGCTGGATCGCCTCGGTGCGCTCGGCCTCTGACAGGTAGCCGTTGCGCGAGCTCAAGGCCAGGCCGCCGTCGGCGCGCTCGGTATCGACGCCGTGCACCGTCACCGGCAGCGCGAACTGCCGCGCCAGCTGGCGGATCACCATCAGCTGCTGATAGTCCTTCTTGCCGAACACCGCGTGGCGCGGGCCCCTGGCCTCGCTGAACACGCACTGGAACAGCTTCATGACCACGGTGCTGACGCCGGTGAAGAAACCCGGGCGGAAATGGCCTTCCAGGATGTCGCCCAGCGCGGCTGGCGCGTGGACCTTGAAGGTCTGCGGCTGCGGGTAGAGTTCCTGTTCCGACGGCGCGAACACGATGTCGCAGCCTGCTGATTCGAGCTGGGCGCAGTCGGCCTTCAGCGTGCGCGGGTAGCTGTCGAAGTCCTCGTGCGGCAGGAACTGGAGCCGGTTGACGAAGATGCTGGCGACGGTCACGTCGCCCAGCGTGCGGGCGTGGCGGATCAGCGCCAGGTGGCCGTCATGCAGATTGCCCATGGTCGGCACGAAGGCGGGTGAATCGAAACGGGCCAGCTGCTGGCGCAGCTCGGCGAGGGTGTGGATGACTTGCATGGAGGCGGCTGGCGGAATCGGTCTGGGGGCGGCGGATGGGCGGGCTGGAAGCCGGGCTTACCAGGCGTGCAGCCGGTCGTCGGGGAAACTGCCGTCCTTGACGGCCGCGACATAGGCGGCCATCGCGTCGCGCACGCTGTCGTTGCCGGCCATGAAGTTGCGCACGAACTTGGGTGTCTTGCCCAGGCCCATGCCGAGCATGTCGTGCATCACCAGCACCTGGCCGGCCGTGCCCCTGCCCGAACCGATGCCTATGGTGTGGCAGCGCGACAGCTCGGGCGTCAGATCGGCCGCGAGCGCCGCCGGCACCATTTCGAGCACCAGCATGTCGGCGCCGGCGTCCTGCAGCGCCAGCGCGTCGCGCCGCAGGCGCTGGGCGTCGCTGCTGCTGCGACCCTGGACGCGGTAGCCGCCGAGCGCGTGCACCGTCTGCGGCGTCAGTCCGAGGTGGCCGCAGACCGGTATGCCGCGCTCGACCAGGAAGGCCACGGTCTCGGTGGTCCAGCCGCCGCCCTCGAGCTTGATCATGTGCGCGCCCGCGTGCATCAATGCCGAGGCGCTGCGGATGGCCTGCTCCTTCGATTCCTGGTAGCTGCCGAACGGCAGGTCGGCGACGATCCAGGCCGTGCCCTGGACCCGGCGCAGGCCGCGCGCGACGCTCTCGGTGTGGTAGCACATGGTGTCGAGCGTGACCCCGACGGTGCTCGACAGGCCCTGGCAGACCATGCCGAGCGAGTCGCCGATCAGCAGGGTCTCGACCCCGGCGCTGTCGGCCGCCGCGGCGAAGGTCGCGTCGTAGGCCGTCAGCATCGTGATCTTCTCGCCACGCTCGCGCATTTCGTGCAGGCGCGGCAGGCTGACCGGCTTGCGCTGTGGCAGCGAAGCAGCCGTGGGCAGGCTGCCGTAAGGGGTGCTGGCTAGCGTCTCGCTCATTTTTGAACTTTCTTCTGATTCTGTCCCGTGAAACTGAAAGTCTAGTCGATCCGGATGCGTTTCTGCCGCGCTCCCGATGCGGGACAATAGAGGTCCAGCGCGGTCGTCGATTCCGGAGGGCGCACCGCATGCATGGCCGGCGCCCGCTGCCGGCGGCCACAGCCCAACAGAGAGCACAGAGAGATGGACAAGGTCATCGAGGTCGATTACGAACAGCCGGCTTGCACCACGCGCCATGCCTGGGCGCGCGTGCCCGAGGAGCCGAGCCAGCAGGAGCGCGCCGCGCTCAAGGACAGGATCCGCCGCCTGCTGCAGGAAAAGAACGCGGTCATGGTGTCGCACTACTACGTGCACCCGGACCTGCAGGATCTGGCCGAGGAGACCGGCGGCATCGTCAGCGACAGCCTGGAGATGGCTCGCTTCGGCCGTGACCACGCGGCGCGGACGCTGGTGGTCTCGGGCGTGCGCTTCATGGGCGAGACCGCCAAGATCCTCTCGCCCGAGAAGACCATCCTGATGCCCGACCTCGACGCGAACTGTTCGCTCGACCTCGGCTGCCCGATCGATGACTTCGCTGCCTTCTGCGACCAGCACCCGGATCGCACGGTGGTCGTCTATGCCAACACCAGCGCGGCGGTCAAGGCACGCTCCGACTGGCTGGTGACCTCGAGCTGCGCGCTCGAGATCGTCAGCGCCCTGAAGGACAAGGGCCACAAGATCCTGTGGGCGCCCGACAAGCACCTGGGCGGCTACATCCAGCGCGAGACCGGCGCCGACATGCTGATGTGGCAGGGCTCGTGCATCGTCCACGACGAATTCAAGGCCTTCGAGCTCGAGGCGCTGATCAAGGCGCACCCGGACGCCAAGGTGCTGGTGCACCCCGAGAGCCCGGCAGACGTGGTCGCGCTGGCCGATGCGGTCGGCTCGACCTCGGTGATCCTGAACGCGGCCAGGACCATGGACGCGAAGGAATTCATCGTCGCCACCGACAACGGCATGATGCACAAGCTGCGCCAGCTGAACCCGGGCAAGACCTTCATCGAGGCGCCGACCGCCGGCAACAGCGCGACCTGCAAGAGCTGCGCGCATTGCCCCTGGATGGCGATGAACAGCCTGGCCGGCGTCGCGCGCGTGCTCGAGAGCGGCTTGAACGAGATCCATGTCGATCCCGAGCTGATTCCGCGCGCGCGCCTGCCGATCGACCGCATGCTGGCCTTCACCGCCGCGCACAAGGCCGGCCAGGATGCCGGCGCGCTGGTGCCGAACATCGGCGCGGCATGACGGCTGCGGCGTTCACGGCGCTGATCGATTTCGCCCAGCCGCAGGGCGGCCCGGGCGAGCGCCTGCGCCATGCCTTCGGCGCGCCGCTGCGTGTGTTGCGGGCCGACGCGCCGGCCCAGGTCAAGCCGCTGCTGGAGCTGGTGCAGGCCGAGGCGCAAGCCGGGCACTGGTGCCTGGGCCATGTCGCCTACGAGGCCGCGCCGGCCTTCGATCCCGCGTTGCGGGTGCATCCGGCCGAGGGCCCGTTGGCCTGGTTCGCCGTCTTCGACCGGGCCCTGGATTGGCCTACCGACTGCGAGCTGCCGCCAGGCGTTGCCGATGCGGCGCAGCAGGCACAGGAGTCGCAGCCACCGGCCAAGGCCCGCTGGAGCGCCGGCCCCGAGCGCGCGGCCTTCACGCGCGACATCGAGGCGATCCAGGCCGCGATCGCCGCCGGTGACTGCTACCAGATCAACCACACGGCCCAGCTCGCGGGCGAGCTGACGCGGGGCAGCGCGCTGGCGCTGTACGCGGCCTTGCGCCGGGCCCAGCCGGGCGGCTATTCGGCCTGGCTCGACATGGGCGAGCGCCAGCTGCTGTCGGTCTCGCCCGAGCTGTTCTTCGACTGGGACGGCAGGCAGTTGCTGGCGCGACCGATGAAGGGCACCGCCGCCCGGGGCGCCACGCCCGAGCAGGATCAGACCCATGCCGACGCCTTGCTGGCCTCTGCCAAGGAGCGGGCCGAGAACGTCATGATCGTCGACCTGATCCGCAACGACCTGTCGCGCGTCGCGCGGCCGCATTCGGTCAAGGTGCCGCGCCTGTTTCACCTGGAAGCCTTGCCGACCGTCTGGCAGATGACCTCGGATGTCACGGCCGACAGCCGGCCCGGCACCACGCTGGCCGATGTCTTCACGGCGCTGTTTCCCTGCGGCTCGATCACGGGCGCGCCCAAGGTACAGGCCATGCGGCTGATCCATCAGCTCGAACCCGGCTCGCGTGGCGCCTACTGCGGCGCGATCGGTGTCGTGCGACCGGGCGGCCACGCGACCTTCAACGTCGCGATCCGCACCGTGACGGCGCGGGGCCAGGCCCTGAGCTGCGGCATCGGCAGCGGCATCACCTCGGGCGCGACCGCCGAGGGCGAATGGCGGGAATGGCGCCACAAGCGCGCCTTCCTGGACCGCGCCAGCGAACCGTTCGAGCTGCTCGAGACGCTGGCGCTGGCCGATGGCCTGCTGCGCAACCAGTCCGAGCATCTGGCGCGGCTGCAACGCGCGGCAAACCATTTCGGTTACCCGCTGGACCATGCGGCCTTGCTGGCCCAGCTGCAAGCACTAGTGGCTGCCCATCCGCAGGGCCTGTGGCGGGTGCGGCTGCTGCTCGACGCGCAGGGCCGGGTCCAGGCGCAGGCCTTCGCGATGGAGTCCAGTCCGGCTGAAGTCACGCTGGCGCTGGCGGATCAGCCCTTCGAGGCCGCGCAGAGCGAATTCGTGCGCTACAAGACCAC
>JBDLVJ010000065.1:0-3133 GCA_039804875.1 Pseudomonadota bacterium
CGCCATCAAGGTGCATGCCATGACGCCGCTGGGCACCCGCGAACGCGCCGTGCTGCTGGAGGTCGGTGGCCGCTGGCTGCTGGTGGGCGTGGCCGCCGGACAGGTCAATACCCTGCTGGAATTCCAGGAACCTCCCTTGCCGCAAGAAGATGTCAGGAGCCCGTCGGTCGCGGCATCCTGGCTGGAAAGATACCTCAGTTCACGTCATGTTCAATAAGTTGCTCCCGCCGCAGATGCGTCTGCCGGCCCTGCTCGCCGGCCTGCTGCTGGCCTTGTGTCTGCTGCCACTGGCCGCGGAAGCCCAGAGCCTGCCCGGCATCAACGTGTCGCGGGCGGCCGCCAATGGCAGCCGGACCTACAGCCTGAACCTGCAGATCCTGCTGCTGCTGACCTCGCTGACCTTCTTGCCGGCGGTCGTGCTGATGATGACGAGCTTTACCCGCATCATCATCGTCCTGTCCCTGCTGCGCATGGCGATCGGCACCCAATCCTCGCCGCCCAACCAGGTGCTGCTCGGGCTGGCGCTGTTCCTGAGCCTGTTCGTCATGAGTCCGGTGCTCGACAAGATCTACACCACGGCCTACAAGCCGCTGTCGGAGAACCGGATCTCGGCCGAACGCGCCTTGAAGCGCGCGAGCGTGCCCTTGACCGAGTTCATGCTCAAGCAGACGCGCCAGACCGATCTCGCGCTGTTCGTCAAGCTGTCGAACATACCGGCGCCGACGGATGCCAAGGATATTCCGCTGCGCGTGCTGGTGCCCGCCTTCATCACCAGCGAACTCAAGACGGCGTTCCAGATCGGCTTCGCGATCTTCATCCCCTTCATCATCATCGACATGGTGGTCGCCAGCGTGCTGATGGCGATGGGCATGATGATGGTGTCGCCCTCCATCGTGTCGCTGCCCCTCAAGCTGATGCTGTTCGTCCTGGTCGATGGCTGGCAGCTGCTGCTGGGCTCGCTCGCGCAAAGCTTCAACTGAGGACGGCTCATGACACCCGAGATGATCATGTCGCTGGGGCGACAGGCGATTGAGGTCATGGTGCTGGTGGCCGCGCCGCTGCTGCTCGTGACGCTGGCGGTGGGCCTGGTGATCAGCATCTTCCAGGCCGCCACGCAAATCAACGAGGCCACGCTGTCCTTCATCCCCAAGCTGCTCGCCATCTTCGCGACGCTGGTCATTGCCGGCCCCTGGATGCTTTCGACGCTGATGGATTATTTCCGCCTGATGCTCACGAGCATTCCCGACTTCGCCAGCTGACGGTGGCATGATCGAGATCACCACCGCCCAGCTGATGAGCTGGGTCAGCGCCTTCATGTGGCCACTGGTGCGCATACTGGGCCTGTTCACCACAGCGCCGATCCTGAGTGACCGCAGCCTGCCGGTGCGCCTGCGGGTCGGTCTGGGCATCGCCATCGCCGCCCTGGTCGCGCCCGGTCTGCCAGCCGTCCCGGTGCAGGATCCACTGTCGTGGCAAGCCCTGCTGATCGTCATCCAGCAGTTCCTGATCGGCACGGCCATCGGCTTCGTGATCCGGCTGCTGTTCAGCGGGGTGGAGCTCGCGGGCGAGATGATCGGCATGAGCATGGGGCTGGGCTTCGCGACCTTCTTCGATCCGCACTCCCAGGGCCGCACCTCGGTGGTCAGTCAGTTGATGATGCAACTGACCCTGATGCTGTTTCTCCTGACCGATCTGCACCTGCTGCTGATCGACAGCGTGGTCGACAGCTTCCAGAGCCTGCCGATCAGCGCGACGCCGACCAACCGCGACGGCTGGTCACAGCTGGTCTACTGGGGCAGCCGGATCTTCAGCATCGGCCTGCAACTGTCGCTGCCGGTGGTCACGGCCCTGCTGATCACGAACCTGGCCCTCGGCGTGCTCACGCGCGCGGCACCACAGCTCAACGTGTTCAGCATCGGCTTTCCGGTCACGCTGCTGGTGGGCCTACTGATGCTGGGCCTGACACTGCCGTACTGGAACACCCCCCTGCTCGGTTTGCTGCAGGATTGTCTCCAGCTGGTGCGCGAGTTCACCCTGGCGCTCAGCGCGCCGTGAACCTGCGGCGCGATCGCGCTGTCATGCCGCGGTTCGAGCGTCCGCGACCCCACCGCGTCTGGCCGCTGGCGAACCAGCCAGGCGAGGCGCAATTTCCTTTCTGTCCCGTGCTGCCTCGAGGCAGCGGACCCAACAGCCCACACCCATGAGCACCACCCCCTCCCGCGCGCCCCTCGTCCTCTACCATGGCGACTGCCCGGACGGCTTCGGCGCCGCCTACGCCGCCTGGCTCGCCTTGGGCGACTCGGCCGACTACCGGCCCTGCAAGCATGGCGACCCGGCACCCGACGTGAGCGGACGCCAGGTCTACATCCTCGACTTCTCGTTTGCGCCCGCAGTGCTCGAGCAGATGCGCGCGCAGGCCGATTCGATCACGCTGCTGGACCACCACAAGACGGCGCAGGACCAGCTGAGTTGCCTGAGCTGCGGGCCGAAGTTCTCGCTGCTGTTCGATCTGCAGAAGTCGGGCGCGCGACTGGCCTGGGAGCATTTCCACCCCGGCCAGGCCGTGCCCTACCTGATCGCGCGCATCGAGGACCGCGACCTCTGGAACTGGAAGTTCGACGACAGCCGCGAGCTGCTGGCGGTGCTCGACACGCGCGGGTTCGACTTCCAGGCCTGGCATGCGCTGCGATTACAGGCCGATGAGCCGGCGACGCGCCAGGCGCTGATCGAGCAGGGCCGCGCCCTGCGCCGCCAGTACGAAGGTCTGGTCGCCAGCGTGGCCAAGGGCGCGTTCGAGCTCACCCTGCTCGGGCACCAGACGCTGGCGGTCAACGCGGTCAGCGAATTCACCAGCGAGCTCGGCAACATCCTGGCCCTGCGCACCGGCAGCTTCGCCGTGGTGTTCAAGATCGACAGCCCCGAGTTCGTCAAGGTCAGCCTGCGCTCGCTGCGCGGCTTCGATGTCTCGCCGATCGCGCTGCGCTTCGGCGGCGGCGGCCACCCCCAGGCCAGCGCCTTCAGGCTTCCGATGAGCCGATTTGCCGACTTCCTGGGCGGAACGCTGGAGTGAGCCGTCCCCGGCGGCGGCATCAGCCCCAGGCCGCGCGGGCATAAGCCCCAGCCGTGACAAGGC
>JBDLVJ010000066.1:0-5916 GCA_039804875.1 Pseudomonadota bacterium
ACGTGCTGCTGACGGGCGCTGCGGCGAGCGACGGTCTGACGGTGGCGCTGGGCGACGGTGCGGCGCTGCACGCCGCCGGTCTGCCGCTGTTCGGTGACATCAACGGCGACGGCATGCTCAGTCAGGGCGAGCTGGATGCCGGTCATGTGACGCTCGCCGTGGGTGACGCGGCACAGCTGGGCGAGGCGGCGGCGCTGGCCGGCGATCTGCATGCGGCCGGTATCGATGCGGTGCGCATGGATCTGGCGGATGCGAACAGCGATGGCCACTACGACACCGAGCTGTTGGGGCTGCTGGGGGACTCGGCGCTGAATGCCGACTTCGCGGCGCTGCACGGCGCGGGCCTGGCGAACCAGATCGACCTGGGTGGAGCGGGCGAGGTCGGTCATCTGACGCTGAGCGACATGCAGGCGCAGGCGCTGATCGGCGCGGGCCTGGAGTTCGCGGCGGGCGACGACATCGCGCTGGAAGCGCAGGGCACGCACCTGAGCACGAGCCTGAAGGATCTGCAGAAGCTGGGCGTGGACCATGTGCTGCTTCCGGAGGGTGCGGGTCACAGCCTCACGCTGGATCTGGGCGCAGGCGCCACGGTGCCTGGCGTCTCCGGCCTGCCGCTGTTCGGTGACACGGACAAGAATGGGCAGATCTCGCAGCAGGAAGACCAGGCGCTGGACGTGACGCTGGTGGTTGGTGGCGACAGCGAGCTGCCGGGGTCGCAGAACCTGCAGGGCATCGCCAGCGCGCTGGCTGCTGCTGGCATCGACCATATCTCGGTAGCACAGTCGCAGCTCGATGGTCTGGCAAGCGATGCGGCGCTCACCGCGCTGCTCAATGCCGGCCTGGATCTCGATCTGCGCGTCGACGGCACGGTGGCGGCCGACCACGTCCGCTTCGAGCAGGCGGTCGATCTGGTCAAGAACGGTGTCGATCTGCTGCCCGACACGCTGGCTGGTGCCGACCTGGACACCCTGGTGCAGACGCTTGAGGCTTCAGGCCTTCACTCGATCGACCTCCAGGCCAACGCCTCGGTCACGATCGGCGACGATCTGGCGGCGGCGCTGCACGATGCCGGCCTGCTGACCGCGCTGCCCCAGGCGGACATCTGGCTCGACACCAGCGCGGCGCAGCTGCAGACCAGTCTGAAGGCGATGGCCGATCTGGGCGTGGACAAGGTCGCCTCGACGATTGAGGTGGAGGTCAGGCTCGGAGCGGATCTGGGCGAACTTGCTACACTGCTGCAATCCTTCGTCGAAGATGACGGGACCAGCGCGACCAAGCCCCTGTTCGATCACCTGGCGCAGCTTGATGTGGGCATCGTCGCCGACGATGCCGCGGTGCAGCAGACGCTGTCGCAGGCGGGTGTGGCCCAGCAGCTGCATGACCTGGGTGTCAGCAAGGTGGTCGCGCAGGTCGAGGTACTGGGCCAGTCGAACCAGTTCCAGAGCCTGGAATGGACCTTCGACGCAACCCACCACTGGACGAAGACCAGCACCTAAATGACACCCAGCTCCCCCGGGCACCGGGCGGCCGGCGCGCCAGCGCCGGTGCGCGACATCCTGATGCAATGCCGTCGGGCCTTCTTCTTCGCGATGGGCCTGACCTTCGTCATCGATGCGCTGAGCATCACGCCGCTGCTCTACATGATGAGCGCGTACGACCGCGTGCTGTCGAGTCGCAGCGGCGTGACCCTGGTGTCGCTGACGGTGATCGTGATCGCGTTCTATGTGTTCTGGTCGGCGCTGGAGTGGATCCGGTCGCGCCTGATGGTGCGGCTGTCGCTGCGCATCGACTGGGACCTGGCGGCCGACGTGTTCGATGCCTCGTTCCGGCGCTACGTCGGGCGCAAGAACGTCAACGTGCAGCAGCTGCTGGGCGACCTGCTGTCGCTGCGCCAGTTCCTGACCGGCCCCGGGGTGCTGTCGCTGATGGATGCGCCGTTCGCGCTGGTGTTCATCGCGATCGGGGCCCTGTTCCACCCCTATCTGGCGTTCTTCGCGCTCGGGGCGTCGGTGCTGATGCTGGTCGTGACCTACCTGACGACCAAGGTCACGACGCCGATCCTGAAGGAGGCGAACGACGCCAACACCGAGGCCATCCGTGTCGCTGGCAACAGCCTGCGCCACGCCGAGGCGACGCTCGCGCTTGGCATGCTGGGCGCGGTGCGCCAGCGCTGGTATGAGCACCACCGCGCCTTCCTGACCAACCAGGTCAACGCGAGCGAGGCCACCGGCCTGATGGGGGGCCTGTCGGGCTTTCTGCAGAAGGCGCTGCCGTCGCTGCAGCTGGGGCTGGGGGTCTGGCTGGCGATGGAGAACCTGATCACCGGCGGCATGGTCATGGTCGCCAGCATGCTGATCAGCAAGTCGGTCGGCCCGATCCAGAAGCTGCTGGCGCACTGGAAGGACATCGTCAGCGCGCGCCAGGCGTACGACCGGCTCAACGAGCTGCTCGCGCAGGACATCGCCGCGGGCCAGCGCATGAGGCTGCCAGCCCCCGAGGGCCGGCTGGAGGTGGCTGAAGTCACCGCCGTGCCGCCTGGTGGCAGCAGGCCGGTGCTTGCCGGCATCAACTTCTCGCTGCAGCCCGGCGAGGTGCTGGCGGTGGTCGGCCCGAGCGCGGCGGGCAAGTCCTCGCTGTCGCGGCTGCTGCTCGGACTCTGGAAGCCGACCGCGGGGTCGGTGCGGCTCGATGGTGTCGAGCTGTCCGACTGGAACCACGACGAGGTCGGTCCGCTGGTGGGCTACGTGCCGCAGGAAATCGAGTTTCTCGAAGGCACGGTGGCGGAGAACATCGCGCGGCTGGGCGAGGTCGATCCGCTGCGGGTCGTGCAGGCCGCGCAACTGGTGGAGATGCATGACACCATACTGACCTTTCCCAAGGGCTACGACACGCCGCTGGGGGAGACCGGTTTCGTGCTGTCGGGCGGGCAGAGGCAGCGTCTGGCGATCGCGCGCGCGATCTACGGCCTGCCGAAATATGTCGTGATGGACGAGCCCAACTCGAGCCTGGACGAGATTGGCGAGACCGCGCTGGTCAAGACCGTGCAGGCCCTCAAGGCCAACGGCACGACGCTGGTGTTGACCACGCACCGGCCGCGCCTGATTGGTGCCGTTGACAAGATGCTCGTGTTGAAGGGGGGCCGCCAGGTCGCCTTTGGCGATGCGCGCGACATCCTGGAGGCCGTGCGCAAGCTGCAGGTCGTCAGTTCCGAACCGGAGGCACCGACCGGGATGCCGGCGGTGGCCGTTTCCCTGCTCAACGCCGCATGAACCCCGCAGACACCACCAGGCCGCCCGAGGCGGCCGCTTGTGCCATGGATCAGGTCTCTCCCGCCCGGGGGCGACCGGGCTGGCTGGCCCGCCTCGACGCGGCGCTGGGCGGCTGGGTCCAGGGCTGGAACCCCTACGACCCCTCGCGGGTGCAGCGGCGCGGCCTCGAGCCGGTGCGGGTCGAGGAGTCCAGGATCCGCCGGCAGGCCGCGCTCTGGTTCCTGCTGATCTTCGCGGTGTTCCTGGGCTGGGCGCTGTTCGCGCCGATCGATGCGGGTGTCACGGTGCCGGGCAACGTCTCGGTGCTGGGCAACCGCAAGAGCGTGCAGCATCCCAGCGGCGGCGTGGTCGAGGCGATCAATGTGCGCGAGGGCGCGGAGGTCAGGCAAGGGGACATCCTGCTGCGCGTCAACCCGCTCAAGACCGCCGCCGAGATGACGGGGGCCGAGCTCACCTACATCAACCTGCTGGCCTCCGAGTCGCGGCTCAAGGCCGAGCGCGACGGCCTGTCGTCGATACGCTGGAACGAGGAGCTGGCCAAGCGCTTCGCGCCGAACGACTCGCGCGTCGCCGAGGCGCAGCGGCTGCAGGTGCAGCTGTTCAACTCGCGCCAGGCCGAGTACGTCAACCAGGTCGCCAGCCTCAACGAGCAGATCAACGGTCTCAACCATGTGCTCAACTCGCGCCTGACGCAGCTGCGCACGCTGGAAGAGGAGATGAAGAACACGCGCGAGCTGGCCCGGGACGGCTACGTGCCCCAGAGCCAGGCCAACCAGGCCGAGCGGCAGAAGAGCGACATCGATTCGAGCCTCGCCAACACGCGGGCCGACATCGCGCGCGCCAAGCTGCAGATCAGCCAGGTCAGGAGCGTGCTGCTCAAGGAGGTCGACACGCAGCTGCAGGAGCTCCAGAAGAACCGCGACGCGGTGCTCGGTCGCCTGGAGGCGGCCCAGTTCGATCGCGAGCTCGCGGAGGTCAGGGCGCCGGTCAGCGGCAGCGTCGTCGGGCTCAAGGTCTTCACGGTCGGCGGCGTCATCAGTTCCGGGCAGGTGCTGATGGAGGTCGTGCCCAAGGACGAGCGCCTGATTGTCCAGGCCAAGATTCCGCCGACCATCATCGACAAGGTCAGGGTCGGGATGCCGGCGGACATGCGCTTCGTGGCGTTCAACCAGGCGACCACGCCGGTGATTCCCGGGGTGGTCAAGGTCATCGGGGCGGACAAGGAGCCGGCGAGCAACCCGAACGAGGGCGAGCATTACCTGGCGCAGGTGGAGACGACGGCCGAGGGGATCGCGCGGCTGGGCGGGCTCAAGGTGCAGCCAGGCATGCCGGTCGATGTCGTGATCAAGTCGGGCGAGCGCTCGTTCATGAGTTACCTGCTCAAGCCCTTGAGCGACAAGACCGCCAAGGCTTTCAAGGATTGACCCAGTTTCAGATCTGATATTATTTAGCACTATATGAGGTGGTATCAATATGAGATTTGAACAAACACTGATCGCGCTGTTTGTTGCGGTAGCTTTGGCGTCACCGTTGCACGCGCAGGACCTGGTACGTGACTTCGAGAAAGCACTGCGTTTCGATCCCGGCTATCTCGCGGCCTTGGCCGAGCGCGACGTGACACTGGTGCAGGCGCGCCAGAGCGCCGCCGCCTACTATCCCGAGGCAAGCTTCAATACCAGTCGCTTGCAGACCGACACCGGCACCCGCCGCACCTTGACGGTGACCCAGCCCATCTTCAGCATGGACCGCTGGGCCGTGCTCGAACAGGCCGCGCCGCGCACCGCGCAGGCCGAGGCCGGACTGCTGGTCAAGCAGCAGGAGCTGGCACTGCGGCTGCTGAAGGCCGCCAACGCCATCATCCTGGCGAGCGAGAACCTGCAGCTCAACCAGTCCAAGATCGACGCGCTGGAACAGCAGTCGCTGTCGGCCGAGCAGAAGTACAAACTCGGTCAGGGCACGGTGACCGACCTGCGCGATGTCCAGGTCAAGGCCAAGCAGGCGCGGGCACAGCAGCTCACGCTGCAGTCGCAGCAACAGGTCGCCGCCCAGCAATACGCCGCGCTGGTCGGCGAGCGGCCCGAGCTGTCCGCGTTCGCGCTGCCGCAGGGGCGCCCGGCGCTGCCCGCCGCGTCGCTGCAGGAGCTCGTCGATCAGGCGCTGCAGGCCAGTCCGGCCATTCTGTCGGCCCGCGCGCTGGAGCATATCGCCGCGCTCGATGTCAAGAAGGCACGCGGCAGCCTGTTTCCCACCGTTTCCGCCAGTTACTCGAACAGCAAGTCGGGCAGCGTGAGCAACAACTACACCGGTGTCACGCTCAACCTGCCGCTGCAGGCTGGCGGCTGGTTCGGCGTCGAGGCCGCGGAGGCCGCGGCGCTCAAGGCACAGGAAACCCGCAAGGAAGCCGAATCGAAGACCCGGCTCGAGGCCGAGCGGCTGTATTCGCTGATCCAGGCCGGCGACGAGTCGCTGCAGATCCAGCGCGAGGCGATCGCCGCCGCCGAGCTCAGCGTCGAAGCCAACCGCCAGAGCTACCAGGGCGGGGTGCGTTCGGCCGTCGATGTGATCAACGCGATCCAGACCGTGTTCCAGGTCAAGAGCGACCACGCCAGCATGGCGGTTCAGCAGGCGGAGAACCACCTCAGCCTCG
>JBDLVJ010000067.1:0-7888 GCA_039804875.1 Pseudomonadota bacterium
TGCTGCATTTCTACCGCCTGGGCTATTCGTCGGTCACGCTGGCCTTCCTGTTCCTGCTCTATGAGGCTGCGGGGATACTCGCCAATCTGATCGGCGGCTGGCTCGCCACTCGCTACGGCATCACGCGCATGCTGACCGTGGGGCTGGTGACGCAGATCGGCGGCTTCACGCTGCTGTCGCTGCTCGATCCGGGCTGGAGCGCCGCGATGTCGGTGGCCTGGGTGGTGGCGTCACAGGGCATCTGCGGCGTGGCCAAGGACCTGACCAAGACCGCCAGCAAATCGGCGATCAAGGTCACGCAGGCGCAGGCCAAGGAGCAGGGCGCCGGCCAACTGTTCAAGTGGGTGGCCTGGTTCACCGGCAGCAAGAACGCCATGAAGGGCATCGGCTTCTTCCTGGGCGGCCTGCTGCTGCAGACGCTGGGCTTCCAGCACTCGCTCTGGGCGATGGCGGGGCTGCTGGCGCTGGTGCTGCTGGGCGTCACGACTTCGCTGCCGACCATGATGGGCAAGAGCAAGGCCTCCCAGTCGGCCCGGGAGCTGTTCGCCAAGAACGCCGGCATCAATGCGCTGGCCGCCGCGCGCGTGGTGCTGTTCGGCGCGCGCGATGTCTGGTTCGTGGTCGGCCTGCCGGTGTTTCTCTATTCGGTCGGCTGGAACTTCACGATGGTGGGCACCTTCCTGGCGGCCTGGACCATAGGCTATGGCCTGGTGCAGGCGGCCGCGCCCGGCCTGGTCAAGCGCAGCACCGACGGCCTGAGCCGCGAGGTGCCGGCCGCGCGCCTGTGGTCGGCCCTGCTGGCGCTGGTCACCATCGGGCTGGCGGCCGCGGTCGCGCTCGAGCTGCCGCACCTGGAATGGATCGTGGTCGGCGGCCTGGGCCTGTTCGGCTTCGCCTTCGCGGTCAATTCCTCGGTCCATTCCTACCTGATCCTGGCCTATGCCGGCAGCGAGAAGGCGGCCGAGGATGTCGGCTTCTACTACGCCGCCAACGCGCTGGGCCGCTTCATCGGCACGTTGCTGTCGGGGCTGCTGTATCAGTGGGGCGGGCTGCTCTATGCGCTGATCGGTTCGGCGGTGATGCTGGTTATCTGCTGGCTGGTGACGCTGGGGTTGCCGACGACACGCGCTGACGCCCCAGGAGTGGCCGCATGAACGACGCCACAGTGGTCAGGGCGCTGGCTGCCCTGGCGCAGGCCTCGCGCCTGCGCCTGTTCCGGCTGCTGGTGGTCGCGGGACCCGAGGGCGCGACGCCATCCCGCATGGGCGAGGCGCTGGGCATCGCGCCGACCTCGATCTCCTTTCACATGAAGGAGCTGCTCAACGCCGGCCTGGTGAGCCAGGCGCGCGACGGCCGCCACATCATCTACCGCGCGCAGGTCGATGCCATGAATGATTTGCTGGGCTTCCTGACCGCCAACTGCTGTGGCGGCGAACCCTGCCTGAATACCCCCATTCCCGTGCCATGCCGCACCTGTTGAAAGCCTGCCGTGAGCGAAATCACCAAAAAACTTTCTTTCCTGGACCGCTATCTGACGCTCTGGATCTTCTCCGCCATGGCGCTCGGCGTGGGCCTGGGTTATTTTGTGCCGGGCATCGAGGGCTTCATCAACGGTTTCCAGTCGGGAACGACCAACATTCCGATCGCGATCGGATTGATCCTGATGATGTACCCCCCGTTCGCCAAGGTGCGCTACGAGGAGCTGTCCGGCGTCTTTCGCGACACCAAGGTGTTGGGGCTGTCGCTGTTCCTGAGCTGGGTGGTCGGGCCGCTGCTGATGTTCGCGCTGGCCGTCACCTTCATGCCCGACAACCCCGACTACATGGTGGGGCTGATCCTGATCGGCATCGCGCCCTGCGTCGCGATGGTGATCGTCTGGAATGACCTGGCCAAGGGGTCGACCGAATACGCTGCCGGTCTGGTCGCCTTCAATTCGATTTTCCAGGTGCTGTTCTACAGCGTCTACGCCTGGTTCTTCGTCACGGTGCTGCCGCCGCATTTTGGCCTGTCGGGCTCCGAGATCCATCTCTCGATCGGACAGATCGCCAAGACCGTGTTGACCTATCTGGGCCTGCCCTGCATCGCCGGTTTCCTGACACGCTTCGTCATGCTCAAGTTCGTCTCGAAGCAGTGGTACCACGAGCGTTTCGTCCCCAGGATCGCCCCCATCACCCTGGTCGCGCTGCTGTTCACCATCGTGGTGATGTTCAGCCTCAAGGGCAAGCTGATCGTCACGATCCCGCTGGATGTGGTCAGCATCGCCATCCCGCTGCTGATCTACTTCGTGCTGATGTTCCTGCTGACTTTCTATGTCGCCAAGGGCGTTGGAATCCGCTACGACCAATGCGCGACCTGTTCGTTCACTGCCGCCAGCAACAACTTCGAGCTGGCGATCGCGGTGGCGATCGCGGTCTACGGCATCGATTCCGGCGCGGCTTTCACTGCCGTGATCGGGCCGCTGGTGGAGGTGCCGATCATGATCGCGCTGGTCAACCTGTCGCTGTGGTTCAAGCGCCGGTATTTCTCCGCCGCGACGCAGACCTGATCACCAGAAGCAAGGAAAATTCCAATGTCCGACATCACCATCTATCACAACCCCGACTGCGGCACCTCGCGCAACACCTTGGCCCTGATCCGCAACAGCGGCGTCGAGCCCAACGTGGTCGAATACCTCAAGACCCCGCCGAGCCGCGACGAGCTCAAGGTGCTGCTGCTGCGCTTGGGGTTGACCGTGCGCGACCTGCTGCGCCAGAAGGGAACGCCCCATGACGCGCTGGACCTGGGCAACCCGAAATGGAGCGACGAGCAGCTGCTCGACTTCATCGGCCAGCACCCGGTGCTGATCCAGCGCCCGATCGTCGTCACGCCGCTGGGCGTCAGGCTGTGCCGGCCGTCCGAGCGGGTGCTCGACCTGCTGCCGCATCCACAGCGGGGCGCCTTCAGCAAGGAGGATGGCGAGCGGGTGATCGACGCCGACGGGCGCCGGGTCCTGCCGGCGGTCCAGCCGCTGGCGGACCTGCCGCAGCTGGCGCCCGAGCATTTCCAGGTACCCGACCCGCAGCGGCTGCGGCCCTCGCTGCCTTCCACCCATGCGCCGCGCCTGCTGCTGCTCTACGGTTCGCTGCGCCAGCGCTCCTTCAGCCGGCTGCTGGTCGAGGAAGCGGCGCGCTTGCTGCAGGCCATGGGCGCCGAGACCCGGATCTTCAACCCGAGCGGGTTGCCCTTGCCCGACGACGCGCCCGACAGCCATCCCAAGGTCCAGGAGCTGCGCGAGCTGACCCAGTGGTGCGAGGGCATGGTCTGGTGCTCGCCCGAGCGCCACGGCGCCATGACCGGCATCATGAAGGCCCAGATCGATTGGATTCCCCTCAGCCTGGGCGCGATCCGCCCGACCCAGGGCAAGACGCTGGCGCTGATGCAGGTCTGCGGTGGCAGCCAGTCCTTCAACGCCGTCAACCAGATGCGGGTGTTGGGGCGCTGGATGCGCATGCTCACGATCCCGAACCAGTCCTCGGTCGCCAAGGCCTTCCTGGAGTTCGACCAGGACGACCGCATGAAGCCGTCGAGCTACCATGACCGGATCGTCGATGTGCTGGAGGAACTGATCAAGTTCACCCTGCTGACGCGCGATGTGGCACCCTATCTGGTCGATCGCTACAGCGAGCGCAAGGAAAGCGCCGAGGCGCTGATGCGGCGCGTCAACCAGCCGGCACTCTGAGGCCGGGCCGTCCACGAACCAGGGAGGTCTCGATGTCACAGCCACCGATGGCGATAGCGCCGGATGCCGAGCCTGCGCCGGCCGCCTGGAGCCAGCAGGCCGGGCCGCTGGCGCAGCGGCTGGGCGTCGAGCCCGGGCGCTGGCTGGCGGCCTCGGAGGTCCGGCGGCGCCTCGAGCGCTTCGGCCGCAACGAGTTGCGGGTCGAAGCGCCGCTGCCGGCCTGGCGCCATCTGCTGGCGCAGTTCCACGATCCGCTGGTCTATCTGCTGCTGGCGGCGGTGGTCATCACGCTGCTGCTCTGGGCCGTGGAAGGCGCGCGCGGCTGGCCGATCGACGCGCTGGTGATCCTGGTCATCGTGCTGCTCAACGCGCTGCTCGGCTTCCTGCAGGAAGTCCGCTCCCAGCGCGCCGCCGCCGCCCTGGCCCGACTGACCGCCGTCACCTCGGCCGTGCTGCGCGACGGTGTGCCGCTGCGGGTGCCGAGCGCCGAACTGGTGCCGGGCGATCTGCTGCAGCTGTCCGAGGGCGACCGCGTCGGCGCCGACGCGCGGCTGCTGCGGGCCAACGCGCTGCGCGTGCAGGAGGCCTCTCTCACGGGCGAGAGCCAGGCCGTGCTGAAGGATGTCGCCACGCTGCCGCCTGACACCCCCCTGGCCGAACGCGCCAACATGGTGTTCAAGGGCACGGCGGTGGTCCAGGGCACGGGTCTGGCGCTGGTCACCGCCACCGGCATGGCGACCGAGATGGGCCGCATCGCCCATCTGCTCGCCACCACGCCCGAGCAGGCCACGCCGCTGCAAAAGGAGGTGCGCCAGATCGGCATCATGCTCGGGCGCGCCGTGCTGCTGATCGCCCTGGTGGTGGTGGTCACGGTGCTGCTGATGACCGAGGTCCGCGGCCTGGCCGATGTCGAGGCGGTGCTGCTGCTGGGGGTGTCGCTGGCGGTGGCGGCTGTCCCCGAGGGCCTGCCCGCGATCCTGTCGCTGGTGCTCGCGATCGGGGTCCAGCGCATGGCCAGCCGGTCGGCCATCGTGAAGAAACTGTCTTCGGTCGAGACCCTGGGCTCGGCCTCGGTGATCTGCACCGACAAGACCGGCACCCTGACCCGCTCCGAGATGGCGATCGAGCGCGTCGTGACCGCCTCCGGCTCCAGCTACCCCGAGGGCGTGGGCTACGAGCCGGTCGGTGATATCCGGCACCAGGGCCGTCTGGTCGAACCCGGCCCGCTGCACAGCGAACTGGTGCTGATGCTCAGCGGCGGCAGCCTGGCCGGCAATGCCGACCTGCGCCAGCAGGCCGACGGCAGCTGGGTGATCCAGGGCGACCCGACCGAAGCCGCCTTCCTGGTCGCCGAGCGCAAGCTCGGCGTGCACGAGCGCCGACGCGAGCGCTTCGAGCGCATCGCCGAGATCCCGTTCACCTCCGAACGCAAGCGGATGGCGGTGCTCGCGCTCGACCACGAGCAGGAGGACCGGCGCGTCATCATCGTCAAGGGCGCGCCCGATGTGCTGCTGCAGCTGTGCAGCGCGGCCCGGGTCGGCATGGATGTGGTGCCGATGAGCGAGGCCATCCGCGCCCGTGCGCTGGCCGATGTCGACGAGCTGTCGGATGCGGCACTGCGCACCCTGTCGGTGGCCTACCGGCCGCTGCGCGCCGACGAGGACGAACAGGCCGGCGAGGCGCTCGAACAGGGGCTGATCTTCGTCGGCACGGTTGGCATCATCGATCCGCCGCGCGCCGAGGCGGCCGCCGCGATCCAGGAGGCGCAGCGCGCCGGCATCCGCATCATCATGATCACGGGCGACCACCCGCGCACGGCCGCGCGCATCGCGTCCGACCTCGGCATCATCGAGGCTGGTGGCAGCGCGCTGACCGGGCCTCAGCTCGACGCGCTCGACGCGGCCGGGCTGGCCGAGGCGGTGCGATCGACCTCGGTCTATGCCCGGGTCGATCCCTCGCACAAGCTGCGCATCGTCGATGCGCTGCAGGCGCAGGGCCATGTGGTCGCGATGACCGGCGACGGCGTCAACGACGCGCCGGCGCTCAAGTCGGCCGACATCGGCGTGGCGATGGGCATCACCGGCACCGAGGTCACTAAGGAGGCCGGCCAGATGATCCTGGCCGACGACAACTTCGCCACCATCGTCGCGGCGGTGCGCGAGGGGCGCGGCATCCTCGACAACATCCGCAAGTTCCTGCGCTACCTGCTGTCGTCGAACATGGGCGAGGTGCTGACGGTGTTCCTGGGCGTGCTCGGCGCCCGCGCGCTCGGGCTGATCGACGCTGGCGGCGCGGTGGTGCTGCCGCTGCTGGCGACGCAGATCCTCTGGATCAACCTGGTCACCGATTCCGGCCCGGCGCTGGCGATGGGGGTCGACCCGCAGGGTGCCGACGTGATGCAGCGCCGGCCGCGCCGCCCGGACGAGCGCATCATCGACGCGCGCATGTGGTCGGGCGTGCTGCAGACCGGCCTGGCGATGGCACTGGCGACCCTGTTCACGCTCGATCTCTATCTGCCCGGCGGCATGATCGAAGGCGACCAGTCGCTGGAGACGGCGCGCACGGCCGCCTTCACGGTGCTGGTGCTGGCGCAGTTGTTCAATGCTTTCATCGCCCGTTCCGAGTCGGCCAGCGCGTGGCGCGGCCTGTTCGACAACCGCCTGCTCTGGGCCGCCGTGGCGCTGGGCGCGGGCTTGCAGCTGGCGGTGGTGGAATGGCACTGGCTGAACCTGGCGTTCGGCACCGTGCCGCTGACGCCCGGGCAATGGGGCTTGTGCGTCGCCATGGGCGGCAGTGTGCTGTGGTTCAGCGAACTGCGCAAGTTCTGGCTGCGGCGCCGGGAGGCCCGCCTCAATCTGTCCGATTCGAAAGGAGCGTAATCATGCCAATGAACTGGCTGCAGCAACCGACCCGTCACCTGTTCTTCACCGGCAAGGGCGGCGTGGGCAAGACCTCGCTCTCGGCCGCCACCGCCATCGCGCTGGCCGATGCCGGCCGGCGCGTGCTGCTGGTGAGTACCGACGCGGCCTCCAACCTCGACGAGATGCTGGGCCTGCCCCTGAGCAATGCGCCGCTGCCCGTGCCCGGCGTGCCCGGCCTGTCCCTGCTCAACATCGATCCGAACAGCGCGGCCGAATCCTACCGCGCGCGGGTGCTGGCTCAGATGCAGGCGTCAGCCAGCGAGGCTGAAATCTCCACTGTGCGCGAGCAGCTGTCGGGCGCCTGCACGACCGAGATCGCCTCCTTCGACGAGTTTTCCAGCCTGCTGGCCGGCGGCGCGCAGGACTATGACCACATCGTCTTCGACACCGCGCCGACCGGCCATACCCTGCGCCTGCTGAGCCTGCCCAAGGCCTGGAGCGGCTTCCTGAAGGGCAATGATCGCGGGGCCTCCTGCCTGGGGCCCCATTCGGGCCTGAAGATGCAGGAAGCCCGCTTCAACGCGGCGCTGGCCGCCTTGAGCGATCCGCGCCAAACCACCGTGATCCTGGTCGCGCGCCCGGAGCGTGGCGCGATCGCCGAGGCCGCCCGCAGTTCGGACGAACTGCGGGCGCTGGGCCTGGGCAACCAGGCGTTGATCGTCAACGGCCTGTTCCAGGCCAGTGATCCGCATGATCCGGTGGCGGGCGCCATCGAGGCCCTGGGGCGCCAGGCGCTGGCGGAAATGCCGCTCCCTCTGCGCGCCTTGCCCATCGAGACGGTGCCGCTGCGCGGCTTCGACATGGTCGGCCTGCCGGCCCTGCGCGCGCTGCTGTCCGGGCCGGGCGCTCTGGCCGCGACTGTCGCCGCCACGCCGGCCGAGGTCGGGCTGCCCGTGGCGCCTCTGGAGCAACTCGTCGATCAACTGGCCGCCACCGATCGCGGCCTGATCATGGTGATGGGCAAGGGTGGTGTCGGCAAGACCACCCTGGCGGCGGCCCTGGCACTGGGACTGGTCCGGCGTAGCAAGACGGTGCATCTGAGCACCACCGACCCGGCCGCGCATCTGGCCGTGACCCTGGGCGGCACGGTGCCCGGTCTGCAGGTGGACCGCATCGATCCCAAGGTCGAGACCCAGCGCTACGTGGACAAGATCATGGCGGCGCGCGCGCCGGGCCTGGACGAGCAGGAACAGGCCCTGTTGCTGGAGGACCTGCGCTCGCCCTGCACCGAGGAGGTGGCGGTCTTTCA
>JBDLVJ010000068.1:0-6547 GCA_039804875.1 Pseudomonadota bacterium
CCTGTATTCGGCCCGGCTGGCGGCCGAGCGCGGCCTGCCCTATGCCTTCGCCTCGCATTTCGCGCCGCGCCTGCTGCTGCAGGCGGTCGAGCTGTACCGGCAGAACTTCAAGCCCTCGGCACAGCTAGACCGGCCCCATGTGATGATCGGCGTGCCGCTGGCGGCGGCGCCGACCGACGAGGAAGCCGAATACCTGGCCAGCAGCCAGTACCAGCGCGTGCTCGGCATCCTGAGCGGCCAGCGCGGCTTGCTGCCGCCGCCGGTCGCGGGCTTCATGGAGCAGCTGCCGGCGCAGCACCGCGCCGCCATCCTCGACTTCCTGGCCGCCGGCGTGATCGGCGGCCCTGACACCGTGCGCGCGGGCTTGTCGCGGCTGGTCGAGCTGACCGGCGCCGACGAGCTGATGCTGGTCTGCGACATCCACGACCCGGCGCTGCGGCTGCGCGCGCTCGACATCGCGGCGCAGGCACTGGCCGACGCTTTCCCGCGACCGGCCCTGGCCAGCTGAGAGGGAGTCCCGATGCCCGCCTACCGCTACGAGGCGCTGGACGCCGATGGCCGCAGCCAGCAAGGTCTGCTCGAGGCCGATACCGCGCGCGCCGCGCGCAGCCTGCTGCGCCAGCGCGGACTGATTCCGCTCGAGATCGCGCCGGCCATGGCCAGCGAGGAGGAACCGGCCACGGGCTGGAACCGCCAGCTCTGGCGCTCGCGCACCTTCAACGCCAACACGCTGTCGGTCTGGACCAGCCAGCTCGCGGGGCTGGTGAGCTCGGGCCTGCAGCTCGAGCGCGCGCTGGCGGCATTGGCCGACGAGGCCGACCGGCCGGAACAGCAGCGCCTGGTCGCCAGCCTGCGCGCCGAGGTCAACGCCGGTTCGAGCTTCGCGCGCGCGCTGGGCCGGCATCCGCGCGAGTTCGACGCCAGCTACCGCGCGGTGGTCGCGGCCGGCGAACAGGGAGGCCAGCTCGGCGCCGTGCTCGACCGGCTGGCGACCGACCTCGAGGAGCGCGAGGCGCTGCGCAACAAGCTGATCTCGGCGGCGCTCTACCCCGCGATCGTGACGCTGTTCGCGATCGTGATCGTGGTGTTCCTGATGAGCTATGTCGTGCCCCAGGTCGCCACCGTCTTCGCCGGCAGCAAGCGCGCGCTGCCGCTGCTGACCGTGATCATGCTGGGCCTGAGCGGACTGGTGCGGCAATGGGGCTGGCTGGTGGCGCTGCTGCTGGCCGGCGCTGGCGCCGTGCTGGTGCAGGCGCGCCGCAACGACGCGCTGCGCGAGCGGATGGACGCGGCCTGGCTCAAGCTGCCGCTGGTGGGCCGGATCGCGCGCGGCTACAACGCGGCGCGCTTCGCGGCCACGCTCGCGATGCTGGCCGGCGCCGGCGTGCCGATCCTGCGCGCGCTGCAGACCGCCGCCGAGACGCTGAACAACCGCGCGCTGCGCGCCGACGCGCTAGACGCGCTGGTGCTGGTGCGCGAGGGCGCGCCGCTGGCCGGCGCGCTGGCCTCGAAACAGCGTTTTCCGGGACTGCTCTCGATGTTCGCGCGCCTGGGCGAGCAGACCGGCCAGCTGCCGGCCATGCTCGAGCGCGCCGCCAGCCAGCTCAGCGCCGAGGTCCAGCGCCGCGCGCTGCGCCTGGCCACCCTGCTCGAACCGCTGCTGATCGTCGTGATGGGCCTGGTCGTGATGCTGATCGTGCTCGCGGTGCTGCTGCCCATCATCCAGCTCAACCAGCTCGTGAAGTGAATCCCGGTCGCGGTTAAGCTAGCCGGGCCGCCACCACAGGAATCCAGATGCCCGCCACACTAGAAGGCCAGCTCGTCGTCGCGATCTCGTCGCGGGCGCTGTTCGACTTCGAGCAGGAGAACCTGATCTTCGAACAGGGCGACGACAGCGCCTACATGCAGCTGCAGCTGGCGCGGCTCGAGCAGCCGGCGCCCCCGGGCGTCGCGTTCTCGCTGGTGCGCAAGCTGCTGAGCTTCAACTCGCCCGGACAGTCGCGGGTCGAGGTCGTGATCCTGTCGCGCAACGACCCGGTGTCGGGGCTGCGCGTGTTCCGCTCGGCCCGGCATTACGGCCTGGGCATCGAGCGCGGCGTCTTCACGCGCGGCCAGTCGCCCTGGCGCTATCTGCGCCCGCTGCGCGCCCACCTGTTCCTGTCGACCCACCTGAGCGACGTGCGCGCCGCGCTCGCCGCCGGCGTGCCGGCGGCCCAGGTCTATCCGCAATCGGTACACGCCAGCGACGCGCACCCGCACGAGGTCAGGATTGCCTTCGACGGCGACGCGGTGCTGTTCTCGGACGAGGCCGAGCGCATCTACCAGGCCCAGGGCCTGGGCGCCTTCCAGCAGCACGAACAGGACCGTGCCGACCAGCCGCTGCCGGGCGGCCCGTTCAAGCCGCTGCTGGAGGCCTTGCAAAAGCTGCAAAGCGCGGCCAGCGCCGGCATGCGGCTGCGCACCGCGCTGGTGACGGCGCGCAGCGCGCCGGCGCACGAGCGCGCCATCCGCACCCTGATGGACTGGGACATCGCGATCGACGAGGCGATGTTCCTGGGCGGACTGCCCAAGGGCGAATTCCTGCGCGAGTTCGAGCCCGACTTCTTCTTCGACGACCAGACCGGCCATATCGAATCGGCCGCGCTGCATGTGCCATCCGGCCATGTGGCGTCCGGCATCGCCAACCCCTGAAGACCGCCATGAGCCTGCTGACCAAGCTGAACCAGTTCCGCCATTTCGCGGCCCGCGCCTGGGCGCTGTCCGCCCCCTACTTCGGCTCCGACGAGAAATGGAAGGCGCGCGGACTGCTCGCGGCCATCATCGCGCTCAATCTCGGCGCGGTCTACATGCTGGTGCTGATCAACGAGTGGAACCGGGTCTTCTACGACGCGCTACAGAACAAGAACGCCGAGGTGTTCTGGCAGCAGCTCGGGCGCTTCACCGGGCTGGCCTTCGGCTATATCCTGATCGCGGTCTACCGCTTCTACCTGACCCAGCTGCTCGAGATCCGCTGGCGCGCCTGGATGACGGCGCATGTGCTGGCGCGCTGGCTCGGCCACCAGGCCTTCTACCGGCTGGAGCTGATGCGCTTCACGCGCGAGCATGCCAGCCTGCCCGACAACCCGGACCAGCGCATCCAGGAGGACCTCGGCATGTTCACCTCAGCCGCCGTCGGCCTGAGCATGGGCCTGCTGAACGCGGTGGTCACGCTGGCGAGCTTCGTCGGCATCCTGTGGGGCCTGTCGGGCAGCTTCGGCTTTGCCTTCAACGGCAGCGACTGGAACATCCCGGGCTTCATGGTCTGGATGGCGGTGATCTATGCGCTGGTCGGCAGCGTGCTGAGCCACTACATCGGCCGTCCGCTGATCGGGCTGAACTTCGAGCAGCAAAAGCGCGAGGCCGACTTCCGCCACCATCTGGTGCGGGTGCGCGAGTACAGCGAGGCGATCGCGCTCGATCGCGGCGAGCCGGTCGAGCGGCGCCAGCTCGGCGGCCATTTCAGCGCCGTGCTGCAGAACACGCTGGCGCTGATCAAGGCGCAGAAGCGCCTGACCTGGTTCACAGTCGGCTTTGGCCAGGCGGCGGTGGTATTCCCGTTCGTGGTCGCGGCGCCACGCTTTTTCAGCGGCGCGATCCAGCTCGGCGAGCTGATGCAGATCGCCTCGGCCTTCGGCCGGGTGCAGGACGCGCTGTCCTGGTTCGTCGACAACTACGACGCGCTGGCGCGCTGGCGCGCGACCACCGACCGTCTGACCAGCTTCGAGGACAGCTTGCGCGGTGCCAACGGCCAGGGCCTGCTCGGCGCCAGCGGCGGCGACGAGTTGCGACTGGATCAGCTGACCCTGTCGCTGCCGGACGGCCACGTGCTGCTGCAGGGCGCCGGCCTGGCGCTGCGCCCGGGCGACAGCGTGCTGTTGCAAGGGGCCTCGGGCAGCGGCAAGTCCTCGCTGTTTCGCACCCTGGCCGGCATCTGGCCCTATGCGCAGGGCCATGTCGAGCTGCCGGCGGGCTTCGAGCAGGACGCCATGTTCCTGCCGCAGCGGCCCTATTTCCCGACCGGACGGCTGCGCGACGCGCTGGCCTACCCGGCAGCGGCCGAGCGCTACAGCGACGCCGAGCTGCAGCAGGCGCTGCGCGACGCGCTGCTGCCGCAGCTGGCGCAGCGGCTCGACTACGAGGATGCCTGGGGCCAGAAGCTCTCGGGCGGCGAGCAGCAGCGCCTCGCCGTCGCGCGCGCGCTGCTCAAGAAACCACGCTGGCTGTTCGCCGACGAGGCGACCAGCGCGCTCGATGCCGCGGCCGAACTCGAGATCTACGGCAAGCTGCGCGCGCTGGTGCGCGCGAGCGGCGGCGCGCTGGTGTCGATCGCGCACCGGCCCTCGGTGGCCGCCTTCCATGAGCGGCAGTGGACGGTCGATCCCTCGGGCCGGCTGACGGGCTGAGCCAGGACGCGCGAACCGGCGCGCGGGCTGCTATCGTTCATGAACGGTGGGGACCGTCTCCCCATCCCCTCAAGGAGAGTCCGATGAAAACCCTGTCCATCGTCTGGCAACGCCTGGTCAACGACCAAGGCAAGACCTGTCCCCGCTGCCATGGCACGGGTGACGCCGTCCGGCGCGCGGTGGAACGACTCGCCACCGTGCTCGAACCGCTGGGCGTGCGGCCGGTGCTCGAATGCCGCGAGCTCGCCCCGCAGGCGTTCCAGGACCAGCCCTCGGAATCGAACCGGATCTGGATCGGCGGCCAGCCGCTCGAAAGCTGGCTGGACGGGCAGACCGGCAGCAGCCGCTGCTGCGACGAGTGCGGCGACCAGGACTGCCGCACGCTGGAGCTCGAAGGCCAGTCCCACGAGGTGGTCCCCGAGGAGTTGCTGGTGCGCGCCGGGCTCAAGGCCGGCATCCGCCTGCTGGAGCCGGAACCCGCCAGCCAGGACACCGCCGGCAGCGGCCAGTGTTCGAGCGGCTGTGGTGCTGGAGGCTGCTGCTGAGAAACGATCCATGACCGCCGCGCCAGCGACGACCGCGACCCAGCCATGACCCCTTCCCACCCCCAGCACGACCACGCCGACCACGGGCATTCCCACGGACAGGGTCATCATCATGCCCATGCCCATGCCCATGCCCATGCCCATGCCCATGCCCATGCCCATGCCCATGCCCATGCCCATGCCCATGCCCCGGCCAGCTTCGACCGTGCCTTTGCGATCGGCATCGGCCTGAACCTGCTGTTCGTCGCGATCGAGGGTTTCTATGGCTGGCGGATCAACTCGCTGGCCTTGCTGGCCGACGCCGGCCACAACCTGAGCGATGTCGCGGGTCTGGTGCTGGCCTGGGGCGGCGCCCTGGCGGGCCGTCTGCGCCCCGACGCGCGCCACACCTATGGCTGGCAGCGCGCCTCGCTCCTGGCGGCCTTCCTCAACGCGCTGCTGCTGCTGGTCGCGATGGGCTCGCTGGTCTGGGAAGCGGTGCAGCGCCTGACGGCGCCGGAGTCCGCCGACGGCCTGACCATCATGGCGGTGGCCGGCGTTGGCATAGTGATCAATACCGCGACCGCCCTGCTGTTCATGCGCGGGCGCAAGGACGATCTGAACATCCGCGGCGCCTTCCTGCACATGGCGGCCGATGCGCTGGTCTCGGCCGGCGTGGTACTGGCCGGCGGCCTGGCGCTGTGGCGGGGCTGGAGCTGGCTCGATCCGGTCGTCAGCCTGCTGATCGCGGTGGTGATCGTGGCGGGAACCTGGGACCTGTTCCGCCAGTCGCTGCACCTGCTGTTCGACGGCGTGCCGGAGCCGATCGACTTCCATGCGGTACGCGCCTGCCTGCTGGAGCTGCCGGGCGTCGAGCGGGTGCACGACCTGCATGTCTGGGCCATGGGCAGCTCACGCATCGCGCTGACCGCGCATCTCGAGCGGCCCGCCGGACCGGCCGACGATGACTTCTACCGACGGGCGAGCGAACTGCTGCACCAGCGCTTCGAGATCGAGCATGTCACGCTGCAGGTGATGGGCAAGCCCTGGCGGCAGCACTGCAACTGAGGCCGGCCAGTCGGGCGGCGCGGGTCATGGGGACAGCAGCCGCGACAGCGCCGGCACGCCCACCGGGGGCTCGGCCACCCAGGGCACCACATAGACATGGCGGGCCAGCGCGCCGGTCACCCGCTCGATCTGCCGGCGCTCGCCTTCCAGGCGCGCCGACAGCAGCGGATCGTGGGTACCGGCGGCCGCGATCGACTTGTTGATGACCCAGGCATAGGGTTCGATCCGCGCGCGGCGCAGGTCCTCCTGCAGGGCGGCGGCTTGCGACACCGGGGTCACCTCGGGCAGGGTGACGAGGATGATCCGGGTGTAGCTCGCGTCCTGCAGGCGCATCAGCGGCGTCACGATCCGGGCCTGGCCGCCCTCGAACTCGCGCAGCATCTGCCGGTGGTAGGCCCCGGTCGCGTCCATCAGCAGCAGGGAATGCCCGGTCGGGGCCGTGTCCAGCACGACGAAGGCGCCGCGGGCCTCAGCCACCTTGTGCGAGAAGGCATGAAAGACCGCCACCTCCTC
>JBDLVJ010000069.1:0-2617 GCA_039804875.1 Pseudomonadota bacterium
CATGAACCAGCTCGACGCACTCAAACGATACACCACCGTGGTCGCGGACACCGGCGACTTCCTGCAACTGGAGCAGTTCCAGCCGCGCGACGCCACGACCAACCCCTCGCTGATCCTCAAGTCGGTGCAAAAGCCCGAGTACGCTCACCTGCTGGCCGAGACGGTGGCGCGCTTTCGCGACCGCCCGACCGACGAGCTGATCGACCGGCTGCTGGTGCGCTTCGGCTGCGAGATCCTGGCGCGCGTGCCGGGCCGGGTCTCGACCGAGGTCGACGCGCGCCTGAGCTTCGATGCGGCCGCCACCGTGGCGCGCGCCGAGCGCCTGATCGAGCTGTACCAGGCCGAGGGCGTGCCGACCGAGCGGGTGCTGATCAAGATCGCCGCGACCTGGGAAGGGATCCAGGCCGCCGAGCAGCTGGAGCGGCGCGGCATCCACACCAACCTGACGCTGCTGTTCGCGTTCTGCCAGGCGGTGGCCTGCGGCCAGGCCAGGGTTCGGCTGATCTCGCCCTTCGTGGGCCGGATCTACGACTGGTACAAGAAGCAGGCGGGCAGCAGCTGGGACGAGGCGGCCCAGTCTGGCGCCAATGACCCGGGCGTGCAGTCGGTGCGCCAGATCTACGAGTTCTACCAGCATTTCGGCATCGCGACCGAGGTGATGGGGGCGAGCTTTCGCAACGTGGGGCAGATCCAGGCGCTGGCGGGCTGCGACCTGCTGACGATCAGCCCCGAACTGCTGGGCGCCTTGTCGGCCAGCGAGGCGCCGCTGGCGCGCGTGCTCGACCCCGAGGCGGCGCGCGCGCTGGAGTTGGCCTTCGTTCGGTACGACGAGGCGGCGTTCCGCCTGGCGCTGAACGAGGACGCGATGGCGACCGAAAAGCTGGCCGAGGGCATCCGCGCCTTCTGCGCCGATGCCGTCAAGCTCGAACAGCTGATCCGGGCCGCCTGAGGGGGTCAGAGCCCGTCGATGATCTCCTGGCGCTTGCGCTGGAATTCCTCCTCGCTGAGCAGTTTCTGTTCGCGCAGCTGCAGCAGGCCGCTCAGGCGCTGGCCCTGCGCGGCATAGAACGCCTCGTCGCGGGTCGGGCGCGCGGGTGCCGTGGGCGTCGGCGGCTTGGGCGTGGCTGGCGTGGTGGTCGTGCCCGGCGTGTTCGCACCGGCCATGTCCGCCGCGCTCGCTCGGTCGGTCAGCGGCAACCTGACCCAGTCGCCGCGCGCCAGTCCGCCAGCGCGCGCCTGCAGCCTGACCCCCGAGTCCGAGTGGCGCGAGCCGAACTCGATCCGGGGCGTCAGTCGGGTGCTGCGGAACTGGCTCAGGAGGTCCGCGCGGGCCTGCCGCACGATCAACTGCAGGGCGCCCTCGCGCGCGAACAGCCGGGCCGTCAGGGTCTGCGGCAGCGACAGGGCGCCGCCCTCGCGGCGGGCGCTGCCGACCAGCAGCAGGTCCTGATCGGGCTTGGCCTGGGACAGGGCCTCGGCCAGCGGGGGCGCCAGTTCCTCGAGTTCATCCCGGCTGAACAGCGGCCGCATGCGCCCCTGGCCGCTGTCGAACTCGATGCCAGCCAGCCGGTTGACGAGGCTGGCCGGGTCCAGCCGCGCCGGGTGCTCGTTCGGGCTGGCGCCGTCCTCCTGCCCGACCAGGCGCAGCGCGCTGAACTCGCCGTATTTCCAGACCGCCTGGTTCCTGGGTGCCTGGCCGCTGTTGCCGAACAGGAAGTCCATCGGACCCTCGGCGGCTGTCGCGGGCAGGACGGCGGCGCTCAGGCTCAGGCTCAGCGCGAGCGCTGCGAGTGATCGGCGGGGCGGGGCGGGGTGTTTGAATCTCATGATGGCGGCAGGGTCAAGTGGATCGAATCAGCAATTCGACGGGAAGCGAGGCGGAGTCCAGGCCGTCGAGCGCCATGCGCACGGCCTGTTCCCCCTTGAGAAAGGAGTTCTGTCGGATCGTGCTCAAGCCGGCGGCGGCGGCCTCCGGGATGTCGTCGAAGCCGATCAGGGCGCAGGGCGACGGCAGGCCCTGGGCCCGGATTTCCCGCCAGATCGACAGCGCCATGCGGTCGCTCATGCAGACGATGCCGACCGACTGCGGCGTCGCGCTGGAGCGGATGAGGTCCAGCGTGGACTGCGCCGCCTGCTCGGGCTGTTCGTCGTCGATCTCGAGCAGCACGGTCTGGCTCATCGGAAATCCGGCCGCGCGCAGGGCCTGCAGATAGCCCGCCAGGCGCATGCCGCCGACGCTGCCGCCGTGCGGGCGTGACGGGTCCCGCATCAGCAGCGGTCGTTCCTCCTGCCCGACCGGCAGGCAGGCGATCACGAGGGTCCGGGGCGATTTCGACAGCACATACTCCATCGCGGCCCTGGCGCCCTGCTGGTCGTCGATGCCGATGCTGGTGATGCCGGGGATGAAGCGGTCCACCAGCACCAGCGGCTTGTGAATGGCCTTGAGCTGCGGCATCAGCTCGGGCGGGATCTCGGCATGCACGATCAGCGCATCGGCCGTGGTCTGGAACGCGGCCTGCAGCAGCAACTGGCGGCCGAGCTTGGGGATCAGCTGCAGGCTCAGCCCGCGCAGGTCGAGCTGGCGCGTGACGCCACGCAGGAAATCGAGGCTCAGCTC
>JBDLVJ010000070.1:0-3159 GCA_039804875.1 Pseudomonadota bacterium
TAGGCAGCGCGGTTCAGCCGCAGCTGCCCAGGTGGCCGCACTGGGTGCAGTATTCGCAGCCGTCCTTCCTGATCACGGCATGGGCGCCGCATTCGGGACATTTCTTGCCGGCCATCACGGGCGGAGTGTCGGAGGCGAGCGCGTCATCCCGCTCGGCCAGCGGCAGGCTGAGCTGCTCGGAGTGCTCGTTCTGGCGCGCGCGCAGCAGCAGGATGTTCTGAATCGCGAACGCGATCGCCGCCACCTCGGAGTCGTGCCACATCGGGATGCGGGCGCCGTCCTCGCGCTCGTGCGTGCCCAGGCGCACCGGACCACGGTCCCAGGCCACCTTGCGCATGTCGCTCAGCGCGCGCTCCAGGAAGCCGCCGCGCGCGGCCAGCGACAGCAGGCGCATGCTCGAGGTGATCCACTGCTGCGACTCGTTGCTCTGGCCCACTGGCATGAAGAACTCGACCGCGCGGTCCACCGTCTTGCCGTTGCCGTCGGCCACCGGCAGGAAGGAGACGATCAGATACAGCGTCTTCTGGCCTTCCTGGGTCCAGTACTCGAGCTTCTCGGCCACCGCCGACAGCGCGCCCTTGGGGCGGCTCTCGATCACGGTGCGCATCGGGTCGAACGGGACGGCTGCGGGCACCTGTGCCACGGCGGGTGCCGGGGCCGCAGCCGGAGCCGGTGCCGGGGTGACCTCGAGCACCGAGCCCAGGATGCTGTTGGGGCGATAGGTGGCCAGGCCCTTGAGGCGGGCGTGCCAGGCCTGCAGATACAGGTCCTTGAAGTCCTCGTAGGGATAGTCGGCCGGCACGTTGACGGTCTTGGAGATCGCGGTGTCGACGAAGGGCTGGACCGCCTGCATCATGCCGATGTGGTCGGCCGCCTTCATCTCGAGCGCGTTGACGAAGCTCTCCGGCAACCGGTCCGGGTCGCCGCCGAGCTCGCGCCACAGCCGCCAGGCATGGTCCTGCACCTGGTATTCGCTGCGGCTGCCGTCGGCCTCGCGCTTCTTGCGCGTGTAGGTCCACGAGAACGCCGGCTCGATGCCGTTGGAGGCGTTGTCGGCGAAGGCCAGGCTCACGGTGCCGGTCGGCGCGATCGACAGCAGGTGACTGTTGCGGATGCCATGCTGGCGGATCGCCTGCTGGATGTCGTCCGGCAGGCGGCTGGCGAAGGTGCCCGGCTGGAGGTAGCCGTCGGCGTTGAAGCGCGGAAAGGCGCCCTTTTCCCGGGCCAGTTCGACCGAGGCGCGGTAGGCGGCGTCGCGCATGGCTTCGGCGATGCGGGCGGCCATCGACCGGCCGGCCTCGCTGTCGTAGCGCAGGTTCAGCAGCGTCAGCGTGTTGCCCATGCCGGTGAAGCCGACGCCGATGCGGCGCTTGGACCTGGATTCCTCGTCCTGCTGCGGCAGCGGCCACCAGGTCAGGTCGAGCACGTTGTCGAGCGCGCGTACCTGCAACGCCACGACCTGCTCGAAGGCGGCGAAGTCGAAGCGGGCCTCGCCGTCGAGGCCGAAGGGGTGGCGCACGAAGCGGGTCAGGATCACCGGACCCAGGTCGCAGCAGCCGTAGGACGGCAGCGGCTGCTCGCCGCAGTTGTGCACCACCAGGCCGTTGGCATCGAAGGCATGGACATCGTCCACCGTCACGTCGTAGACCGTTTCCTCGCCGTCGGCCTGCAGCGATTCGACGGTCGCGATGAAGCGCTCGCGGTTGAGCTCGCGCCGGTACGAGGCCAGCGCCTGTTCCAGTCGCGCCGCCTTGTCCTCGTCGGAAAAGCCGATCCGGTCGGCGAACACGCGCAGGTTGTCGCCGCTGATCGCCAGCTCGTGCTGGGCCAGGGTCGGGTATCGGGCGCTGCCGCCCTGGCCGTTGGGCAGCAGGCTCAGACCGGCCGGGCGGCGGTCGCGGTACAGCGTGGACGCGATGCCCAGGCGCAGCAGCATGCGTTGCGCTGCTTCGAGCCATTCAGCGTCGCTCTGCGACAGGCGGATGCTCACGCCCTTGTCCTGCGTGCCCTGCACGCTGCCATCGGCATCGAACAGGCCGCGCAGCATGCCTGCGGCGAAAGCCGAGGATTGCTGCTCGATCGCCGGCGTGATGCGCTTGTCGCCCGCGCTCAGCCCCAAGCTGAAGGCCAGATCGCGCAGCGCGGCGCTGGCCAGACGGGCTTCGCCACGGCCGGCCAGCGGACGCTGGAAGCCCTGGAAATCGGCGCGATGCGCCAGCGTGGCGGCCGCCGCTTCGGCCGCCCGCATGATGCCGTTGCCGGCGCGCGCGACCGCAGCCTCCTGCCCGACGACGCGCAACTCGGGTGCCCAGACCGACAGCACGGCCTTGTCGGCCTTCAGCGTGCCGTCACCCAGCAGCAGGCCGATCAGGTAGCCTTCGGCCTCGTTGCCCTGGCCGCTCCAGCCGGTCAGCGCCCGGTGATCGTTGAGCACGATCTCATCGCCCGCCTGCAGCTGGCCGGCTTGCACCCAGTCCAGCTCCAGGCTGTGACGGGTCTTGCGCGCGACCCGGCGCACGCGGTGGTCGGCGGTCAGGCGCAGGCGGTAGCCCTCGCGGGTGCGCAGGCTCAGCACCGGCTTGTGGCCGGTCTCGAAGAAGCCCTGGCTTTGCAGCCGGTAGCTGCGGCCGTCGATCACGGCCTTGAAATCCTGGCCGATCAGGCTGGCGACCTGGCGCGGGCCGTCCTCCGTCATGACCCAGGTGTCGGCCGTGACACAGGGGTTGGTGGCGGCGATGGTCTCGCAGTAGCTCAGGTTGTTGTCGGTGTTGATGTTGTCCAGGAACAGGATGCCCGGCTCGGCGAAGTCGTAGGCCGACTTCATCACGGTGTCCCACAGCTCGCGTGCCGGGATGGTCTGATAGACCCATCGACCGTCCTCGCGCTGGCGAGCGCCTGCGGCCAGCAGGTTCTCGCCCGGCATGGCGCGATGCACCAGATCCCACGGGGCGTCGTTGACGACCGCCTGCATGAAGGCGTCGGACACGCCGACCGAGACGTTGAAGTTGTTCCAGCGGCCCGGCGTGCGCTTGGCGGTGATGAACTCGCGCACGTCCGGATGGTCGATGCGCAGCACCCCCATCTGGGCGCCGCGGCGCGCGCCGGCGCTCTCGACCGTCGAGCAGGACTGGTCGAACACGTTGATGTAGCTGCAGGGGC
>JBDLVJ010000071.1:0-7224 GCA_039804875.1 Pseudomonadota bacterium
CTGGCGGCCAAGCGCCGCACCGAGGCGGAACTGGAGCGGGCGATCGAGCATGTGTTCGAGCACTTCGGTAGTCAATTCAAAATGGACTTTTGAGTTGGAAAACTTCCGACGACTAACTTAGGTGGACTTGGCTTCGACCGTCTTCGTGACGGCGTTGGGCCATTTGTATTCGAACCAGCCCTTGCCGCTGTCCTTGCTGGCCACGGCGATCAAGCCCTTGACGATGAATTTTCCATCGCTATCCTTGATTTCGAGCAGATTCTTTCCGACCAGCTTCGGATTGGAACCGTGGCATTTGTTGTTGCCCCACATGTCGTAGCACATCACATAAAGATCGCGATCGACGAACTGGCCCTTCGGATTGTTGAACTCCGAGAATGCCTTGTCCTTGCCGTGTGTCTTCACGAAGGCCACCGCCTTCTTCATCATCGCCATGGCTTCTTCGGGCGTGGCTTTTTCACCGGCGTTCGCGATGGCGGAAAATGCCAGCCCTATCAGTCCAATCGAAATGGTTTTCAATATTTTGTTCATTTTTATGAAATTTTCATTTTAGAAGTCTTCCATTTTCCGGCATAAGCCTCTGTCATGGGTGGTCCTGAGGATTTACGTTGTAATGTTGATACACCTGATGCCAGGGTCTGGCGGGCCTGTCGGCCTGTCGGCGCGGGACCCGGGCGCTCCTTTGCTACACTCGAACGCATGTTCATTCCTCGCAACGGCAGCACCGCCTGCCTGGCCCCGCCAGCGGGTCAGGGGGCTTGGCCTTGGCGCAAGCCATAAGTTGCGCGTCACACTCCCCGACCGCGCGGCCCGCTGGCTGCCGCACTCTCGCGCCCCGCCCGGGGCACTGGCATGAATGAACGTCCCGCGCCACGCGGGAACTGGGCTGCAGGAGGCTCGATCGTGATCACCGAAACCGAATTCCAGGACCTGGCCCGGCAGGGCTACAACCGCATTCCGCTGACGGCGGAGGCCTTCGCCGACCTCGAGACCCCGCTCTCGCTCTACCTCAAGCTCGCGGCCGTGCAGGATGGCGGGCGCAACAGCTTCCTGCTCGAATCCGTCGTCGGCGGCGAGCGCTTCGGCCGCTACAGCTTCATAGGCCTGCCGGCGCGCGTCGCGCTCAAGGCCACCGGCTTCGGCGTCGAGGCCAGGACCGAGGTCTGGCGCGATGGCGCCGTGGTCGAGACCGCGCCCGGCAACCCGCTCGACTTCATCGAGGCCTACCAGCGCCGCTTCAAGGTCGCGCTGCGCCCCGGCATGCCGCGCTTCTGTGGCGGCCTGGCCGGCTACTTCGGCTATGACACGGTGCGCCATATCGAGAAGAAGCTCGAGAGCAGCTGTCCGCCCGACGAGCTCGGCATGCCCGACATCCACCTGCTGCACTGCGAGGAGCTGGCGGTGATCGACAACCTGAGCGGCAAGCTGCACCTGATGGTCTATGCCGATCCGGCCGAGCCCGAGGCCTATGCCCTTGCCCAGGCCCGCCTGACCGAGCTCAAGGACCGGCTCAACGTGCCGGTCCAGGTGCCACCGGTACGGGTCCAGCCGCACGCGCCCGAGATCCGCCCCTATGCCAAGGCCGACTTCCTGGCCGCGGTCGAGCGCGCCCAAGGCCTGATCCGGGGTGGCGACTTCATGCAGATCGTGATGGGCCAGCGCATCAGCAAGCCCTATACCCAGAGTCCGCTGAGCCTGTACCGCGCGCTGCGCACGCTCAACCCGAGCCCCTACATGTATTACTACCACCTGGACGAGGCGCAGGTGGTGGGTTCCTCGCCCGAGATCCTGGTGCGCCAGGAGCGCACGGCCGAGGGTACCAAGGTCACGATCCGCCCGCTGGCCGGCACCCGTCCGCGCGGCGCCACGATCGAGCTCGACCAGGCCGCCGAGCAGGACCTGCTGGCCGACCCGAAGGAGCGCGCCGAGCATGTGATGCTGATCGATCTGGCGCGCAACGACATCGGCCGCATCGCCCAGACCGGCAGCGTCAAGGTCACCGAGGCGTTCCAGATCGAGCGCTACAGCCATGTGATGCACATCGTCTCCAACGTCGAGGGCCTGCTCAAGGACGGCATGTCGAGCATGGACGTGCTCAAGGCCGCCTTCCCGGCCGGCACGCTGAGCGGTGCGCCCAAGGTGCACGCGATGGAGCTGATCGACCAGCTTGAACTGTCCAAGCGCGGCGTCTACGGCGGCGCCTGCGGCTACCTGAGCTACGCCGGCGACATGGACGTCGCGATCGCGATCCGCACCGGCGTGGTCAAGGACGGCCTGCTGCACGTGGCCGCCGCCGCCGGCGTGGTCGCCGACTCGGTGCCCGAGCTCGAATGGAAGGAAACCGAACACAAGGCCCGCGCCGTCCTGCGCGCGAGCGAACTGGTCGAGGAGGGCCTGCAATGAGCCGCATCAAGCTCCTGATGGTGGACAACTACGATTCGTTCACCTACAACATCGTGCAGTATTTCGGCGAACTCGGTGCCGAGGTCGAGGTCTACCGCAACGACGAGATCACGCTCGAGGGCATTGCCGCGCGCGCCCCCGACCGGCTGGTGATCTCGCCCGGTCCCTGCTCGCCGGCCGAGGCCGGCATCTCGGTCGCGGCGATCCGGCATTTCGCCGGCCAGCTGCCGATCCTGGGCGTCTGCCTGGGGCACCAGAGCATAGGCGCGGCCTTCGGCGGCAGGATCGTGCGCGCCCAGCAGCTCATGCACGGCAAGACCAGCGTCATCACCACCACCCAGCAGGGCGTCTTTGCCGGCCTGCCGCGTCAGTTCACCGTCAACCGCTACCACTCGCTGGCGATCGAGCGCGCGAGCTGCCCGGACTGCCTGGAGATCACGGCCTGGACCGACGACGGCGAGATCATGGGCGTGCGTCACCGCGAGCTCGCGATCCAGGGCGTGCAGTTCCACCCCGAATCGATCCTGACCGAGCACGGCCACGCCATGCTCAAGAACTTCCTCGACCAGGCATGACGACCGTCGACCTGCGCAGCGACACCGTCACCCGGCCGACGTCGGCCATGCGCGCCGCGATGATGGCGGCACCTCTGGGTGACGATGTGTTCGGTGACGACCCGACCGTCAACGCGCTGCAGCAGCGCATCGCCGAGCTGACCGGCAAGGAGGCCGCGCTCTTCATGCCCTCGGGCACGCAGAGCAACCTGTGCGGCATCCTGGCGCACTGCGGGCGCGGCGACGAATACATCGTCGGCCAGCTGGCCCACACCTACCGCTATGAAGGCGGCGGCGCGGCCGTGTTCGGCAGCGTGCAGCCGCAGCCGCTGCTCCAGGACGCCAGCGGCCAGATGGCGATCGCCGACATCGCGGCGGCGATCAAGCCCGACGACCCGCATTTCGCGCGTTCCCGCCTGCTGTGCCTGGAGAACACCTGGAACGGCCATGTCATGCCCGAGGCCTACCTGGCCGAGGCCACCGCGCTGGCAAGATCGCGCGGCCTGGCCACGCATCTCGACGGTGCGCGCGTGTTCAACGCTGCCGTGGCGAGCGCGGCGCCGGGGCAGGGCGCCCAGGCCCGCCTGCGCGAGATCGCGCGGCATTTCGACAGCCTGTCGGTCTGCTTCAGCAAGGGGCTGGGCGCGCCGGTCGGTTCGGCGCTGTGCGGCTCGCACGAGCTGATCGCATCGGCACGACGTTGGCGCAAGATGGCCGGAGGCGGCCTGCGCCAGGCCGGCCTGCTGGCGGCGGCGGCGCTGCACGCGCTCGACCACCATGTCGAGCGCCTGGCCGACGACCACGCGCTGGCGCAGCGTCTGGCGCAAGGCCTGGCCGGCATCGACGGGCTCGGCGTGCGCTCGGTCGCAACGAACATCGTCTTCGTCGAGGTGACCGATGGCCGGGGCCCGGCCTTGCTCGACCACCTCAAGGCCTGCGGCGTGCTCGCGACCGGTCTGATCGGCCTGCGCTTCGTGACCCATCTCGATGTCGATGCGGCCGGCATCGACCACGCGATCGCCTGCGCGCGCGATTTTCTCCAGCGCGCGCCCGGCCAGCCCGTACCGGCCCTGCTGGCCACTGGCATCTACTGATCCCGCTCCGACCGAGCCGGTCCCCCACACAGGAGTCACACCATGTCCATCACGCCCCAGCAGGCATTGCAGCGCGTCATCGAACACCGCGAGATCTTCCACGACGAGATGCTGCACCTGATGCGCCTGATCATGAGCGGCGAGCTGTCGCCGATCATGACCGCCGCCCTGATCGCCGGCCTGCGCACCAAGAAGGAGACCATCGGCGAGATCACCGCCGCGGCCCAGGTCATGCGCGAGTTCTCGACCCGGGTCGAGGTGGCCGACCGGAGCCACATGGTCGACATCGTCGGCACCGGCGGTGACGGCGCGCACACCTTCAATATCTCGACCTGCGCCATGTTCGTGGTCGCGGCGGCGGGCGCCAAGGTCAGCAAGCATGGCGGGCGCAGCGTCAGCAGCAAGTCGGGCAGCGCCGACGCGGTCGAGGCGCTCGGCATCCACCTCGACCTCAAGCCGGCCCAGATCGCCGACTGCATCGCGCAGACCGGCATCGGCTTCATGTTCGCGCCGAACCACCACCCGGCGATGAAGAACGTCGCGCCGGTGCGGCGCGAGCTTGGCGTTCGCACGATCTTCAACATCCTGGGTCCGCTGACCAACCCGGCCGGCGCGCCCAACATCCTGCTTGGCGTGTTCCATCCCGACCTGGTAGGCCTCCTGGTGCGCGCACTGCACAGCTTGGGCGCCGACCATGCGCTGGTGGTCCATGGCAAGGACGGCCTCGACGAGATCAGCCTGGGCGCCGCCACCCTGGTCGGCGAACTCAAGGATGGCGTGATCCGCGAGTACGAGATCCATCCCGAGGACTTCGGCTTCCCGATGGCCGGCACCCGCGCGCTGCAGGTCGAGAACCCCGAGGCTTCGCGCGCCATGCTGCTCGGCGTGCTCGACGGCCAGACCGGCCCGGCGCGCGACATCGTGCTGCTCAATGCCGGTGCCGCGCTCTACGCCGCCGATGTGGCGTCCAGCATCGCCGACGGCATAGCGCGCGCGCGCCAGGCCATCGATTCGGGCGCGGCCAAGGCCAAGCTCGGCCAACTTGTTACCGTGGCCCATGCGCTGAGCGCGGCCTGAACCGAAAGCATCCCATGAGCGACATCCTGAACAGAATAGTGGCGACCAAGCGCGAGGAGATCGCGCTGGCGCTCCAGAAGACCCCGCTGGCCGTCATGCGCGAGGACGCCGAGAGCCGCCTGCTGACGCGCGACTTCGAGGGCGCGCTGCGGCGCAAGATCGCCGCCGGCCTGCCGGCCGTGATCGCCGAGGTCAAGAAGGCCAGCCCGTCCAAGGGCGTGATCCGTGCCGACTTCATCCCGGCCGACATCGCGCAGAGCTATGCCGAGTACGGCGCCGCCTGCCTGTCGGTGCTGACCGACCGCCAGTATTTCCAGGGCAGCTCCGACTATCTCAAGCAGGCGCGCGCCTCCTGCGACCTGCCGGTGCTGCGCAAGGACTTCATGATCGACCCCTACCAGGTCTACGAGGCCCGCGCCATGGGCGCCGACTGCATCCTGCTGATCGCGGCCTGCCTGGACGACGCCCGCATGGCCGAACTCGAGGCGATCGCGCGCGGCCTCAACATGGCGGTGCTGGTCGAGGTGCACGACCTGGCCGAACTCGAGCGCGCGCTCAAGCTCAAGACCCCGCTGGTCGGCATCAACAACCGCAACCTGCGCAGCTTCGAGGTCAGCCTCGACACCACGCTCGGCATGCTGGCCGATGTGCCGGCCGACCGCCTGCTGGTGACCGAGAGCGGCATCCTGAACGGCGACGATGTCAGGAAGATGCGCGACCACGGCGTCAACGCCTTCCTGGTCGGCGAGGCCTTCATGCGCGCCAAGGAACCGGGCGCTGCGCTGGCCGAGCTGTTCGGCCTGCCGGTCCGATGAACGCTCTGCGCGAGTGGGCGCCCGAGCGCTGGCCGGCGGCCGCCGACTGGCAGCCCGTACTGCAGCCGTTCTGGGCTGGCGCGGCGGGCCAGGGCCTGGCGCGCTTTGTCCAGGGTCGCCTGCAGGCCGGCGCCGAGATCTATCCGGCGCAGCCGCTGCGCGCGCTCGAGCTGACGCCGCTGGCCGATGTCGGCGTCGTGATCCTAGGCCAGGACCCCTACCATGGCCCCGGCCAGGCCGAGGGGCTGGCGTTCTCGGTGCCAGATGGCGTCAGGTTGCCACCCTCGCTGCGCAACATCTTCCAGGAACTCGCGCGCGATCTCGGCGGCGCGCCGCCCGCCAGCGGCAGCCTGCAGGACTGGGCGCGTCAGGGCGTGTTGCTGCTCAACACCAGCCTGACGGTGGAGCAGGGCCGTCCGGCCAGCCATGCCAGGCAGGGCTGGGAGTCGCTGACCGACGCGCTGATCGCCGCCTGCAGCGCGCACGAGTCGCCCAAGGTCTTCCTGCTCTGGGGCGCGCACGCGCAATCCAAGCTCGGCCTGATCGACGCCAGCCGTCATCTGGTGCTGCAGTCCAACCATCCCTCGCCCTTGTCTGCGCGCCGCCCGCCCCGGCCCTTCATCGGTTGCGGGCACTTCGGCCAAGCCCGGCAATGGCTCGAAAAAAAAGCGCAAAAAAATTTGCGCTGGTTGTAAGAAGCATGGAAAGTTGGGCATAATACAGGTCTTGACGGAGGGGTGCCCGAGTGGCTAAAGGGGGCAGACTGTAAATCTGTTGGCTTACGCCTACGCTGGTTCGAATCCAGCCTCCTCCACCAAATACTTGTTGACCGGCGACTGCGTGAAAACTCAGTCGCCGTGTTGCGGGAGTAGTTCAATGGTAGAACCCCAGCCTTCCAAGCTGATGACGCGGGTTCGATTCCCGTCTCCCGCTCCAATGTGTGTGCGGTATCGGTAGAGTGATTCTTTTAGTGGCCGTCAGGCCGCTATGCCCATGTGGCTCAGTGGTAGAGCACCCCCTTGGTAAGGGGGAGGTCGGCAGTTCGATCCTGCCCATGGGCACCATCATTCGGTGCGTTGTAATTTAGTCAATTTCCATATTCGGAGCTGAGCAATGGCAAAAGAGAAATTCGAACGGACCAAGCCGCACGTGAACGTGGGCACGATTGGTCACGTGGACCATGGCAAGACCACGCTGACGGCGGCGATCACGACCGTGCTGTCAGCCAAGTTCGGCGGTCAGGCCAAGGCCTACGACCAGATCGATGCGGCGCCTGAAGAG
>JBDLVJ010000072.1:0-3172 GCA_039804875.1 Pseudomonadota bacterium
GCGGCCGATCTGGCGCACACCCTGTCGACCTCGCTGGCCATCCCGCTGCTCGACCTCGACGCGGTCGACGCCAGCCGCCTGCCCCTCAACCTGATCGACACGCGCACCTCGCAGCAGTACCAGGTGGTGGTGCTGGGCAAACGCGGCAGCCGCCTGTTCGTGGGCGGCTCGGACCCGACCGACCAGGAAGCGGTCGACCGCATCAAGTTCGCCACCCAGCTCACGCCGGAGTGGGTGCTGGTCGAACACGACAAGCTCCAGCGTGTGCTGGAGAACAAGTCCAACAACCCGAACGAGGCCCTCGAGTCCGTCTCGGGCAGCGAGTTCGATTTCGAGGTCGAGGAACAGGACCCGAACGCCAAGACGGCCGAGGAAGAGCAGCTCAACGCCGATGTCGAGGACGCGCCCGTCGTGCGCTTCCTGCAGAAGATGCTGATCGACGCGATCAACCTGCGCGCCTCCGACCTGCACTTCGAGCCCTACGAGCAGACCTACCGCGTGCGTTTCCGCATCGACGGCGAGTTGCGCGAGATCACGCAGCCGCCGATCGCCATCAAGGAGAAGCTGGCGTCGCGCATCAAGGTCATCTCGCGCCTGGACATCGCCGAGAAGCGCGTGCCGCAGGACGGCCGCATGAAGCTGAAGTTCGGCAACAAGCCGATCGACTTCCGCGTCTCGACGCTGCCCACGCTCTTCGGCGAGAAGATCGTGATCCGTATCCTGGATCCGTCCTCGGCCAAGCTGGGCATCGAGGCGCTCGGCTACGAGAAGGAAGAAAAAGACCGCCTGATGCTCGCCATCAAGCGGCCCTACGGCATGGTGCTGGTGACCGGCCCGACCGGCTCAGGCAAGACGGTGTCGCTGTACACCTGTCTGAACATCCTCAACCAGCCCGGCGTGAATATTTCCACGGTCGAGGACCCGGCCGAAATCAACCTGCCCGGCATCAACCAGGTCAACGTCAACGACAAGGCCGGGCTGACCTTCGCGACCGCCCTGAAGGCCTTCCTGCGCCAGGACCCGGACGTGATCATGCTGGGCGAAATCCGCGACCTGGAAACCGCGGACATCGCGATCAAGGCGGCCCAGACCGGCCACCTGGTCATGTCGACCCTGCACACCAACGACGCCCCGACCACACTGACCCGGCTGCTGAACATGGGCGTGCCGCCCTTCAACATCGCCGCCAGCGTGATCCTCATCACGGCGCAGCGGCTGGCGCGCCGACTCTGCGAAAATTGCAAAGCGCCGGCCGACTACCCTCGCGAGGCGCTGCTTCGGGCGGGCTACAAGGCCGAGGACCTCGATGGCAGCTGGAAGCCTTACAAGGCCGTCGGTTGCTCGTCGTGCAACAACGGATACCGGGGTCGAGTGGGCGTTTATCAAGTGATGCCCATCACCGATGCTCTGCAAAGATGCATCCTGTCCGAGGGGACCGCCATGGACATCGCCGATCAGGCCGCCCGTGAAGGCGTGCGTGATCTGCGCATGTCCGGTCTGGTGAAGGTGCGCCAGGGCGTCACCACGCTCGAAGAAGTCATTTCCGCGACCAACCAGTAACGCGCTGCATCCGAGCCGCGTGCCGGTCGGTCGCCACAGCTCGGAGTCGACATGGCCACAGCCCCCGCCAAGAAGGCAGCGGCAAAAGGAAACATCAAGGACTTTGTCTTCGAATGGGAAGGCAAGGACCGCAATGGCAAGGTCGTGCGGGGCGAGTTGCGTGCCGGCGGCGAAGCCATGGTCAGCGCCAGCCTGCGTCGACAGGGCGTGCTGGTCACCAAGGTCAAGAAGCGCCGCACCTCGGGTGGCGCGGCCATCAAGCAAAAGGACATCGCGGTCTTCACGCGCCAGCTCTCGACCATGCTCAAGTCGGGCGTGCCGCTGCTGCAGTCCTTCGACATCGTCGCGCGCGGCAGCGCCAACCCGCGCCTGACCAAGATGATCAACGAGATGCGCACGGACATCGAGACCGGCTCGAGCCTGTCCTCGGCCTTCCGCAAGCATCCAATGCAGTTCGATTCGCTCTACTGCAACCTGGTCGAGGCCGGCGAAGCCGCCGGTATCCTCGAAACCCTGCTCGAGCGCCTGGCGATCTACCAGGAAAAGACCATGGCCCTGAAGGCCAAGATCAAGTCGGCCCTGATCTACCCGATCGCGGTGCTGATCGTCGCCTTCATCGTGGTCACCTTGATCATGCTGTTCGTGATCCCCTCCTTCAAGGAGATCTTCAGCTCCTTCGGCGCCGACCTGCCGCTGCCCACCATGGTGGTGATCAGCATGTCGGAGTTCTTCGTGGGCTACTGGTGGCTGATCTTCTCGGTGCTCGGCGGGGTGGGCTACTTCGCCCACCAGACCTGGAAGCGCTCGCCCAAGGTGCAGATGGCGGTCGATCGCGCGATGCTCAAGCTGCCCATCTTCGGCCACCTCGTGCACAAGGCAACCGTAGCCCGCTGGACACGCACCCTGGCCACGATGTTCTCGGCCGGCGTGCCCTTGGTCGAAGCGCTCGACTCCGTGGGCGGCGCCTCGGGCAATGCCGTCTTCGCGGCGGCCACCGAACAGATCCAGCGCGACGTGTCCACCGGCGCGGCGCTCACCAGCTCGATGTCAACGGCCGGCATCTTCCCGCCCATGGTGCTGCAGATGAGCGCGATCGGCGAAGAGTCCGGCTCGCTCGACCAGATGCTCGGCAAGGTGGCCGATTTCTACGAGTCCGAGGTCGACGAGGCCGTCAAGGGCCTGTCCAGCCTGATGGAGCCCGTCATCATCTCCGTGCTCGGCACGCTGATCGGCGGCATCGTCGTGGCCATGTACCTGCCGATCTTCAAGATGGGCCAGGTGGTCTGAGACGATGTTCGATCTCTTGTCCTCGCTCTTCGGCAGTCTGGCCTCCGGCTGGCAGACCACCCAGCACCTCTGGCTCTCCCCCTGGGGGCTGGGCGTGCTGGGCCTGTGCATCGGCAGCTTCCTCAACGTGGTGGTGCACCGCCTGCCCCTGATCCTCGAAGCGCAATGGCGCGAGGAAAGCGGCGAGATCCTCGGCCTCACGCCCGACCCGGCCAAACCGGTCAGCAAGGAGCCGCCGATGACGCTGTCGCGTCCGGCCTCGCGCTGTCCCAAGTGTGGCCATGTGATCCGCTGGTACGAGAACATCCCCCTCGTCAGCTGGCTG
>JBDLVJ010000073.1:0-8249 GCA_039804875.1 Pseudomonadota bacterium
GCGGCCATCACCGAGGCCGCCATGCGCGGCGAGATCACCGACTTCAAGGACAGCCTGCGCCGGCGCGTCGCGCTGCTCAAGGGCGTGACCGTGGCCGACATGGAGCGCGTCTACACCGAGCGTCTCCAGATCAACCCCGGCGCGGCCGAACTGATCGCCGCCTGCCAGGCCGCCGGCCTCAAGGTGCTGCTGGTTTCGGGCGGCTTCACCTATTTCGCCGACCGCGTCAAGGCGCGCCTGAACATCGACTTCGCGCGCTCGAATCTCCTCGAACTCGAGAGCGGTCCGAACTGCGGCATGCTGACCGGCCGCCTGGTCGACCAGTGCTGGGGCGACATCTGCGACGGCGCCGAGAAGCGCCGCACCCTGCTCGAGGTCGCCAGCCTGCTCGGCATCGCACCCGAGCAATGCATCGCGATGGGCGACGGCGCCAACGACCTGCCGATGATGGGTGCGGCCGGCCTGTCGGTGGCCTACCACGCCAAGCCCAAGGTGCGCGAACAGGCCATGGTCGCGATCAACGAAGGCGGGCTCGATCGCCTGCTGGAAGTCCTGGCCTGAAACGCCTTGGCACCGCAGGCCCTACACTCGCACCCCATGTCATTTGCCTCCCTCGGTCTGTCCCCCGCGCTGCTCCACGCCACCCGCGAACTCGGTTTCTCCACGCCCACCCCGGTCCAGGCCGAGGCGATTCCCGCCATCCTGCGCGGCGCCGATGTCCAGGCCCAGGCCCAGACCGGCTCCGGCAAGACCGCCGCCTACGCGCTGCCGATGCTGCACGGCCTGGCCAGCCTGCCGATGGGCGGCTACCGGCGCCAGCTGCGCGCGTTGATACTGGTGCCCACGCGCGAGCTCGCGCTGCAGGTCGGCGAGCTGCTGCAGGACCTGGCCGCGCGCCAGGCCGGGACCGCGCGGCAAGTGCTCAAGGTGCAGGCGTTGTACGGCGGTGTCTCGATCAACCCGCAGCTACTGGCCCTGCGCGGCGGCGCCGATCTGGTGGTCGCCACGCCCGGCCGGCTGCTCGACGTCATCGAGCACAACGGCCTGCAGCTCGATACGGTGCGCCAGCTGGTGCTCGACGAGGCCGACCGCCTGCTCGATCTCGGCTTTGCCGAGGAGCTCGATCGGGTGCTCAAGCAGCTGCCGTCCCAACGGCAGAACCTGCTGTTCTCGGCCACCTTCCCGGCGACGGTGCAGGGACTGGCCGACGCGCTGCTGCGCGAGCCGGTGCGGATCCGGATCGAGTCCGAAGTGCAGGCGCCGCTGACGATCAAACAACAGGCGATCGCGGTCGATGCCGACAAGCGCACCACCTTGCTGCGCCATCTGGCCCGAGAGCAGGGCTGGAAACAGGCACTGGTCTTCGTCGCCAGCCAGTACGCCGCCGAGCATGTCGCCAACAAGCTCTACAAGAACGGGCTCTACGCGACCGCCTTCCACGGCGGCCTGAGCCAGGGCGGCAGGCGCCAGGTGCTGGACGAATTCAAGTCCGGCCGCTGGGATGTTCTGGTCACGACCGACCTGGCCGCGCGCGGCATCGACATCGAAGGCCTGCCAGTGGTGATCAACTACGACCTGCCGCGCTCGGCGGTGGACTACCTGCACCGGATCGGCCGCACCGGGCGCGCCGGTGCCGACGGACTGGCCATCAGCTTCGTCAGCGCCGACCAGTTCGCGCACTGGCAGCTGATCCAGAAGCGCCAGGCGCTGCAGATCGAGCTCGAAACCGTCACCGGCTTCGAGCCCTCGGGGTTCGACCAGACCGCCGAGGTCCCGCCCGAGCCGGTGCGACCCGGCAAGCTGCCCCCCGGCACCGGCGGCATCAAGGGCAAGCGCCCGAGCAAGAAGGACAAGCTGCGAGCCGCGGCGGCAGCAGCTTCAGACCAGGGCGACAGCCGCGATTAAGCGGGCCTGGCCTCAGATCTCGTCGCCGCCCTGCGACGCGCCACGGGCGCCGCGCACGCCGTGCTTGGCCAGGATCTCGACATAGACCTGGGTCGCGTCGCCCTGGGCCGCCTCATCGACCTTGCCGATCAGCTGGGACAGGTGCACCGTCTCGGCGCTGTCCTGGCTCAGGCCGAAGCGGCAGTCGAAGTCCCAGTAATCGACGCCGGCGGGCAGCTCGCGGCGACGCTCGCGCTTGAGGTATTTGCGCAGTTCGTGCTTGAGCGCATCGAGCACGCGGTCCGGGTGCCGGCCTTCGATCTGGAGCGGGAATATTTTCTTCATGAGTATCCTGATGGCTAGCAGCGGGGCCGGATGGACGCGCTGCGGGAGCGTGATTATGCGTCCACCAGCGCCCGCGCTGACAAGTGGCGCTGGGTTATGCTGCGCGCCTACCCCATGAAAAGCCGCCCCCTCCCCCCCAGCAAGGAGCAGATCGATCTGCTCGCCCCCTTTGACCGGCTCGGACTCGAGCGGATCGAACTGATTTCCACCCCGGTGCAGGCGCAACGCGCCGCTGCCAGCCTGCGCGCCAGCAGCGCCTGGGGCTTCGACACCGAATCCAAGCCGACCTTCACGGTCGGCCAGGAATCCGACGGCCCCCATGTGGTGCAGCTCGCGACACTCGAACGCGCCTGGGTGTTCCAGCTGCATGACCCGGACTGCCTGGCCGAGGTCGCCGCCCTGCTGGTCTGGCCGGGCGCGGTCAAGGCCGGTTTCGGCCTCGGCGACGACAGGAAGCGCATCCAATCCAAGCTCGGCGTCGAGCCGGTGCGGGTGCACGAACTCGGCCACGACTTTCGCCGCCAGGGCTATCGGCAGCAGATCGGCGTCAAGTCGGCGGTCGCGCTGCTGTTCGAGCGCCGCTTCGCCAAATCCAAGAAGGCCGCGACCTCGAACTGGTCCCGGCTCGATCTGAGCGAATCGCAGCTGCTCTACGCGGCCAACGACGCCTGGGCCGCGCTGCGCTGCTACCACGCGCTGATGCCGCTGCCGCGCTGAATCAGGCCGCGTGCAGCGCGCGCGCCAGGCGGCTGACGCCCTCGCGGATCTTGTCCAGGTCCGAGGTCGCGAAGCTCAGGCGCAGTGTCGCCGGGTCGGGCTGCTCGCAATAGAAGGGCGCGCCCGGCACGAAGGCCACGCCCAGCTCGATCGCGCGGCGCGAGAACTCGTTGCCGTCCGCGACCTGCCCGCGCGCGCCGGTCAGGCGGGCCCAGACGAACAGGCCGCCCTGAGGCGCGACGAACTCGATCGCGTCGCCCAGCTCGGCCCGCAGGCCCTCGCACAGGGCCTGAGCGCGTCCGGCGTAGACGGCGCGCGCCTTTTCGAGGTTGGCCGCCATGCGGCCGGACTTGAGGTACTGGGCGGCGGTCGCCTGCGCGAAGGTGCTCGAGTTGGCATCGCTGAACTGCTTGCACATCACGGCCTTGGCCAGCAGCTCGTCGGGCGCGATCATCCAGCCCAGGCGCAGGCCGGCCGACAGCGTCTTGCTCAGGGAGCCGCAATGCACCAGACAGTCGCGGCTGCCCGGGACTTCGGAGCTCAGCGCCAGCAGGCTGGGCGGCGGCGGCGCGTCGAAATACAGATCACCATAGGGATCATCCTCGACGATCAGCGTCTGGTACTGGGCCGCGAGCTCGAGCACGCGACGGCGGCGCTCCAGCGTCAGCGTGGCGCCACTCGGGTTACCAAAGGTCGGAATCAGGTAAACAAACTTGGGGCGATGTTCGACGATCAACTGCTCGAGCCGCTCGACATCGACGCCGCCGCCATCGACCGGCGCGCTGACCAGCTCGGCGCCGTAGAGACGGAAGCACTGAATCGTGGCCAGGAAGGTCGGTCCCTCGACGATGACCTTGTCGCCAGGCGAGATCAGCGTCTTGCCGAGCAGGTCGAGCGCCTGCTGGCTGCCGGTGGTCACGACCAGCTGCTCCGGTGCCACCGTTGCGCCCTTGGCCTGCATGAAGCTTGCCAGCTGCTCGCGCAGCGGGGCATAGCCCTCGGTCGCGCCATACTGCATCGCTCCAGCAGGCTCCTCGAGCGCGGCCAGCGTTGCGGCGCGGATGCCCTCGACATCGACCAGCGCCACGTCGGGGAAGCCACCGGCGAAGCTGATGATGCCGGGCTTGCCCAGCAGCTTGAACAGCTCGCGGATGGCGGAGGTTTCAACGTTATCGAGTCGGTCGGCGAAGCGGACGGCAGAGGCGCTCATGGGAAAATGGAAGGGATGAAAAAGGAACAGATCGAGCGCTTCTTCGCCACCTTGCAGGCGGCCAATCCGCGGCCCGTGACCGAACTCGAGTATACGAGTCCGTTCGAGCTGCTCTGCGCCGTGCTGCTGTCGGCCCAGGCCACCGATGTCGGCGTCAACAAGGCCACGCGCCGGCTGTTCCCCATCGCCAACACGCCTCGGCAGATGTTGGAGCTCGGCCTGGAAGGGCTGGAGGAGCGGATCAGGACCATCGGCCTGTACCGCAGCAAGGCCAGACACCTGCTGCAGACCTGCCGGATCCTGCTCGACCGGCACGGCGGCCAGGTGCCGCGCACGCGCGAGGAGCTGGAAGAACTGCCCGGGGTCGGCCGCAAGACCGCCAATGTGGTGCTCAACGTCGTCTTCGGCGAGCCGACCATGGCGGTCGACACCCATATCTTCCGGCTCGGCAACCGCACCGGGCTGGCGCCCGGCAAGACCCCGCGCGAGGTCGAGCAAAGGCTGCTCGAGCGCATCCCGGCCCAGTACCTGCATGACGCGCACCACTGGCTGATCCTGCATGGGCGCTATGTCTGCACCGCGCGCAAGCCGCATTGCGAGCGCTGCGCCGTGATCGATTGCTGCGACTACCCGGACAAGACCGCGCCGAAACCATGACCCGCCGCCCACCCCCCCTGCCCTGGCTCGAACCCGGCGATCCTTTTCCTGCGGTCGAACTGGCCTGGGGCGCCGGTACCGCAGCGCCCGGGCTGCTCGCGGCCGGCGGCGCGCTCGACGTCGCCACCCTGGTCCAGGCCTATGGCAACGGCATCTTCCCCTGGTTCTCCGACGGCCAGCCAATACTCTGGTGGAGCACCGACCCGCGCATGATGCTACGGGTGGCCGACTTCAAGCTCCAGCCCTCGCTGCGCAAGACCATCCGCGCCGGGCTGCGCAGCGGCCGGCTCGAGATCCGCTTCGACCATGACTTCGAGGCCGTGATCCGCGCCTGTTCCAGCAGCCCGCGCAAGGGCCAGACCGGCACCTGGATCGTGCCGGCCATGGTCGAGGCCTACTGCGCGCTGCACCGCGCCGGTCACGCGCACAGCGTCGAGACCTGGTGGGACGGCGAACTCGCGGGCGGACTCTACTGCGTCAACCTGGGCCGGATGGTGTTTGGCGAATCGATGTTCAGCCGGCGCAGCGATGCGTCCAAGATCGCGCTCGCCGCGCTGGTCGCGGCCTGCGAATGCCAGCACATCGAAGCCATGGACTGCCAGCAGAACACCGCCCACCTGGCCTCGCTCGGGGCGCGCGAGTTGCCGCGCCAGAACTTCCTGCGACTGGTGCGCCAGCAGGTCGCGCTGCCAGCCCCCGACTGGCGGCTCGACGCCCTATACTGGTCGGCATGGCTGGACCGTCAACCAACGTCACCCCCGTGAGCGCCGCATGAACCAGGGTCAGGAACTTCCGCTGCAGGCCTTGCAGTTCTATGCCACCGCGCCCTACCCCTGCAGCTACCTGGGCGGGCGCCAGGCACGCTCCCAGGTCGCGACGCCAGGCCACCTGATCCACAACGACGCCTATTCCGAACTCGTCACACACGGCTTTCGCCGCAGCGGCCTGTTCACCTACCGGCCCCACTGCGATGGCTGCCAGGCTTGCCTCTCGCTGCGGGTTGACGCCCTGCGCTTTGCCCCCCGACGCAGCCAGCGCCGGGCCCAGGCCCGCCATGCCGACCTGCAGACCCGGGTGCTGAGCCTGGGCTTCAATCCCAGGCATTACGCCCTCTACCTGCGCTACCAGCACGCCCGTCACGCCGGCGGCGGCATGGACCATGACAGCGTGGACCAGTACGACCAGTTCCTGCTGCAGAGCCGGGTCAATTCACGCCTGGTCGAATTCTTCCTGCCCGCGACCGGGCATGAGCCGGAGCGGCTCAAGATGGTGTCGCTGATCGACGTGCTCGCCGACGGACTCTCGGCCGTCTACACCTTTTATGAACCCGAAGCCGACGCGGCCTATGGCACCTACAACGTGCTGTGGCAGATAGCCCAGGCCAGAAGCCTGGGCCTGCCGTGGGTCTACCTCGGCTACTGGATCGCCCAGAGTCGCAAGATGGCCTACAAGCGGCATTTCATCCCGCACCAGTTGCTGCGCGAAGGCGTCTGGACCGAGGACCCGGAGCCCTGATGCTGCACTGCGGGACAGCCTGAATTTCATCTTGTAAAATACAAGCGATGATCTTCATGCCATGACCAGACGCCCCGACCTCATTCCCAACCATCCCAGCGTTCAGGTGATCGAACGCATCTTCACCCTGATGGACGTGCTCGCCTCGCGCGAGGATACCCTGTCGCTGAAGGAAATCAGCCAGAAGACGGGGCTGCACCCGTCAACCGCGCACCGGATACTGAACGATCTGGCCATCGGGCGCTACGTGGACCGGCCCGAGCCAGGCAGCTACCGGCTCGGCATGCGGCTGCTCGAGCTCGGCAACCTGGTCAAGGGACGACTCAGCGTGCGCGACAGCGCGCTCGGACCGATGCGCGAACTGCACAAGCTGATCCAGCAGCCGGTCAACCTGAGCGTGCGCCAGGGCGACGAGATCGTTTACGTCGAGCGTGCCTACAGCGAGCGCTCGGGCATGCAGGTGGTGCGGGCGATCGGCGGGCACGCACCGCTGCACCTGACCTCGGTCGGCAAGCTGTTCCTCGCCGCCGACGATCCACAGCGCGTGCGCGCCTACGCCACCCGCACCGGCCTGATGGGCAACACCCCCAACAGCCTGACCCAGCTGCCGACACTCGAGCGCGAGCTGAGTCAGTGCCGCCAGCTGGGCTGTGCGCGCGACAACGAGGAGCTCGAGCTCGGGGTGCGCTGCATGGCCGCCGGCATCTACGACGACCAGGGCAAGCTGGTGGCGGGACTGTCGATCTCGGCGCCGGCCGATCGGCTCGACGAGGGCTGGCTACCCAAGCTGCAGGCCACGGCCAACTCGATCAGCCACGCGCTGGGCTGTCCCGGCAAGTAAGCGCGGCCCGGCCCCAAGCGTCGGGGCGGCAGCGGATTCAGCCCTTGCGCCAGGCCAGGCGCTCGAGCGCGTCGGCCGAGACGACCGATTCGACATAGCGGCGCACCCGCTGCGCGTCGCCCAAGCGGGCCGACTTGTCGGCCGCATCGAGGAAGACCATGATGACCTGGCGCCCCGCCAGCCTGGCCGACATCACCATGCAGCGGCCCGCCTCCGAAATGTAGCCGGTCTTCTGCAGGCCGATGTCCCACTTCGGATCGGCCGTCAGGCGGTTGCTGTTATGGTACTGCAGCACGCGCCGGCCCGATTCGACCGCGTAACCCTGCGAGGTCGTGAATTCCCGCAGCAGCGGGCGCTGATAGGCCGCCGCGACCAGCAGCGCGAGGTCGCGCGCGCTGGAGCGGTTCTCGACCGACAGGCCGGTCGGCTCGACATAGCGGGTATCGCGCATGCCGAGCTCGGCGGCCTTGTTGTTCATCAGGCGCACGAAATTGATGATGCCACCCGGATAGGTGCGGCCCAGCGCATGAGCCGCCCGATTCTCGCTCGACATCAGCGCCAGATGCATGGCCTCGCCGCGCGTCAGCTGGGTGCCGACCGACAGCCGCGAGCCCGTGCCCTTGTAGATGTCGAGGTCGTCCTCGGTGATCATGATCTCCTCGTCCAGCGCCAGCTTGGCATCGGCCACCAGCAGTCCGGTCATCAGCTTGGTCAGCGAGGCGATCGGCATCACGACCTTGTCGTTCTTGCTGACCAGCACCTCGTGGCTGTTCTGATCCATCACGAACACCGCATTGGCGCTGAGCTTGGGCAGCTCATCGGGACCCGACGCGACATCGGCGGGCCTGCGCTCTGCCGCGTTGACCATGGACGCCGCCGCCAGGGCGCCACCGGCCACGGCGGCGGACTTGGCTGCCACCACCGCGGTGCGGCGCGCCTTGCCAGGCGCGGGCCGGGCAGCGCTGGCCTTGGCCTGCAGCACCGCCTTCTTGCCCACCCGCTTGACCGGGACCGACACCACGCGGGCCTTGCCGACGGCTTGCACCTTGGCCTTGACCTTCTGCGCGGCGACGGATTTCT
>JBDLVJ010000074.1:0-4617 GCA_039804875.1 Pseudomonadota bacterium
GCGTCCCAGTAGTCGCGGTGCAGCGTCACCAGGCCGGCGTCATCGAGCTTGAGGTGGGTCGCGCCCTCGATGCGCTGGAGTTCGCCACGCTTGAAGCTCTTGAAGCGGAACGTGAAGTCCCAGGTCAGGAAGGCGTCGCTGCCCTGCTGCAGCTGGTGGGTGACGACGAAGCGCGGCTGGTCGAGCGCCTCGAACATGTGGCGAAAGATCCGCGCGATGGCCGGCACGCCGCGCACATCGTTGAACGGGTCCTTGAAGCGCGCGTCGGCGGCGTAATACCGATCCAGCCGGGCGATGTCGGCAGGCTGCAGTTGCTCGAAATAGCGGACGAAGCGGGAAATGGCGTCAGTTGGCATGGTTCAGAGCCCGGTCAGGCGCCGCACCAGCGCGAAATAGACGCGGTAGGGCAGCAGCCGCAGCAGCCGCAGGAAGCGGCTGAAGCGCTTGGGGAAATGGATCATGAATTCGCCGCGCTGCCAGCCGCGCACGATCTCGGCGGCGGCCTGCTCGGGCGTCAGCAGCACCGGCATCGGAAAATCGTTGCCAGCGGTCAAAGGCGTCACGACGAAACCGGGCGTGATCACGCTGACACCCAGGCCCCGCGGCTGCAGGTCGAGGTAGAGCGATTCGGCCAGGTTGATCAGCGCGGCCTTGGTCGGACCATAGGCCAGGCTCCTGGGCAGGCCGCGAAAACCGGCCACGCTGCTGACCAGGCTGACATGACCATGGCCCTGCGCCAGCAGCCCCGGCAACAGGGCCGCCAGCAGATGCCAGACCCCGGTCAGATTGACTTGCTGATGACGCAAGGCGTCGTCGAGGTCGATGTTGATCGCGCGCATCGGCCGGTAGTGACCCGCGAGGTAGCAGACCAGATCGAGCGGACCGGCGGCCAGCAACTGATCGGCGGCCCGCTGCAGCGCCGCGCGGTCGGTGATGTCGAGCGCCAGCGCCTGACTGCCCGGATGGGCCGCGACGAAGTCATCGAGCGCGGACGTCTGGCGCGCCGACACGATCACGCGGGCGCCACGCCCATGCAGCAGGCTGGCAGTGGCGCGGCCGATGCCGCTGGAAGCCCCGATCAGCCAGACGCGCCGGCCGGCCCAGTCGCGAATGCGCGGGTTCAGGCTCATGGCGCGCTCGGGTATGGCTTTTGCAGCGTGTACTGACGCACATCAATGTCGCCGGCCCGAAAGCCGGCCTCGCAATAAGCCAGGTAGAACTCCCAGACCTGGATGAAGCGCTCGTCGAAGCCCAGCTGCAGCACCTCCTCGCGCCGGGCCAGGAAGGACTCGCGCCAGCGCCGACAGGTCTCGGCATAGTCGGCGCCGAAGCCGAACTCGTCGACCACGCGCAGCCCGGCGGCCTCGGCCTGGCGCTTGAATTCCTGCGGACAGGGCAGGCAGCCGCCCGGAAAGATGTACTGCTGGATGAAGTCGGTCGAACGCAGATAGCGCTCGAACAGGCCGTCATCGATCACGATGCTCTGGACGCAGGCCTTGCCGCCGGGTTTGAGCAGGCGCTGCACGGTCTGGAAATAGGTCGGCCAGTACTCGCGCCCGACCGCCTCGATCATCTCGATCGAGCAGATCGCGTCATAGGGTCCGTCGTCGATGTCGCGGTAGTCCTGCAGCCGCAGATCGACCCGCTCCGCCTGGCCCTGCTCGGCCAGCCGCTGGCGCGCGAAATCGAGCTGCTCGGTCGACAGGGTCACGCCCGTCACCGAGGCACCGAACTCGAGCGTGGCCTTTTCCGCCAGCGCGCCCCAGCCGCAGCCGATCTCGAGCAGGCGCTGGCCCGGTTCGATGCCGCTCAGGCACAAGGCGCGCGCCACCTTGGCATGCTGGGCCTGGCCCAGGTCGCCATCCATGCGACCCTCGAACCAGGCCGAGGAATAGTTCATGCTCGGATCGAGCCAGAGCCGGTAGAACGCGTTGCCGAGGTCGTAATGGGCGTGAATGTTCTTGCGGCTGTTGGCGCGCGTGTTGCGGTTCAGCAGGTGCTTGATCCGGTACAGCAGCCGGCCGGCCCAGTGGCCGAAGATCACCGCGTCCAGCGCCTGCCGGTTCGCGGCCAGCAGGCCGAGCAGCTCGGCCAGGTGCGGCGTGCTCCAGTCGCCGGCGATATAACTCTCGGCAAAGCCGATGTCGCCCGACTTGAGCGCGGCGGCGCAGGGCTTCCAGTTGTGCAGGTGGATCACCGCGCAGGGCGCGCCCGACTCTGCCTGGCCGAAATGCTGCAGCTGGCCATCGGGCAACTGCAGCGTCAGCGTGCCGTGGGCCAGCCGCTGCAGCAGGCCGAACAGGGTACGGGCCGAAGCGGGCAGGTCGGCCGGCAAGGGCTGCAGGCCGGAACTGCCGAGGGGGACGGTGGAACTGTTCATGGATGAAGCCTCCCGCGGGTCAACGGGTCAGGAATCGGTCAGGGGGATTGGGCTTGGCATGGAAGCGCACGCGCTTGCACCAGAGCTTGAGCGCCTGCCAGTGGATGCGCCACACGATCATCAGGGTCATGGCCGGATAGCGCAGCAGCGCGCGCCGCAGGCTGGCGCGCGTGACGGCTTCGAGCCGGCCGCCGACGCTGGTGCGCAGCAGCGGACCGGCCTCGTCGTCATGGTCGACCCGCACCAGGGCATGCAGGCTGCCGGCCTGCTGGTGGCGCAGGAAGCAAAAGCGATAGCGCCCGGCCACTTCGCAGAAGGGCGAGACGTGAAACCGCTTCTCGGTCTGCAGCTCGACCCCGTAGCGCGGGTGCTCGAGCAGGTAGCCATGGCGCTCGCCGAAGGTGTTGTTGACCTCGGCCACGATCGCGCGCAGGCTGCCGTCGGCGCGCTCGCAATACCAGAAGCTGACCGGCTTGAAGCTGTGACCGAGCACGCGCGGATAGGCATGCAGCCAGACCTCGCCATCGGCATCGCTGATGCCCTCGGCGCGCAGCAGCTCGTCGAGCCAGGCCAGGGCGCCGCCCTGCTCCGGCCCGCGGCCGTCGCCATGGTCGGCATCGAAGAAGCTGATCAGCCCGCTGCGATTCAGCGCCAGCGCGCCGGCGCTCGACGGGTCAGTCGCCAGGCGGCGCATCGGCAGCAGCAGGAACCAGGTCGGATAGGTGAAGTCGTTGCGTACCGGACGCAGCCGGCTGTGATGCACCTGGCCGAAACCGATCAGCGGGCTGGCAGCGGGCCAGCCAACCGGCTCGACCGCCGAGGGCTGGGCTGACGGGGCCGGCGCGGCAGACAGGCTCATGCCGCCTCCCGCCAGGCCAGCAGCTGCTGCCTGAGCCCGGTCGCCACCGCGAGCCCGGACTTGAGGCCGTCCTCGTGGAAACCGTAGCCGGTCCAGGCACCGCAGAACCAGCTGTGCTGGCGACCCTGCAACTCACCCAGCCGCTGCTGGGCACGGATCGCGGCCAGGTCGAACACCGGGTGCGCATAGTCGTACTCGCCGATGATGCGGGCCGGGTCGATCGCGCGTACCGGATTCAGCGACACCACGACATCCTGCGCGAAGGGCAGCGGCTGCAGCAGGTTGAGCCAGTAATGCAAGCAGACCCGCGCCGACTCGCGGCCTTCATCGGCGGCGCGCTCGTAGTTCCAGGCCGCCCAGGCGCGCTTGCGCTGTGGCATCACCGCCACATCGGTGTGCAGCACGGCGCGGTTGGGCTGGTAGCGGATCGCGCCCAGCAGCTCGCGCTCGGTCGCGCTGGGCTCGCGCAGCAGCGCCAGCGCCTGGTCCGAATGGGTCGCCAGCACCACCTGGTCGAAGCGCTCGGAGCCGTGGTCGGTCACGAGGCTCACACCGGCAGCGTCACGCTCGATCAGGCGCACCGACGTGTTCAGGCGCTTGTCGGCGATGCCGGCCAGGATCTTGTCGACATAATGGCGCGCGCCGCCGGCCACCGTGTGCCATTGCGGCCGGTTCGTGAGCTGGATCAGGCCGTGGTTGTGGCAGAAGCGGATCATGGTCGCGACCGGGAACTGCAGCATCTGGTCGGTCGGGCAGCTCCAGATGCAGCCCAGCATCGGCAGGAAATACCAGTGGCGGAACGCCGCGCCGAAGCGGTGGGCCGAGAGGAACTCGCCCAGCGGCTGCATGAGCTCGGACGCCTGCCCGGCAGCGGCGATGCGGTGGCACAGCGCGTTGAAGCGCAGCAGGTCGGCCAGCATGCCGAGAAAGCGCGGACTGAGCAGGTTGCGCTTTTGCGCGAACAGCGCGGCCAGGTTGCTGCCGCTCCATTCCAGCGCGCGGCCGCTGCCGGCATCCGGCACCTGGACCGAGAACGACATGTCGGACTTGACGGTCTGGACGCCAAGCTCGGCGAACAGCGCGATCAGCTGCGGGTAGGTGCGCTCGTTGTAGACCAGGAACCCGGTGTCGACGCCCTGGGTGACGGGGCGCCCGCTGGCGTCGGGCAGGGTCACGTCCACCGTGTGGGTATGGCCGCCGAAATAGTCGCCGGCCTCGAACAGGGTCAGCGCCGCCTGGCCCTTGAGTGCATGGGCCACGGCCAGGCCCGAAATGCCGGAGCCGACAATCGCGATCTTCATCCGTGTCTTCCTTCAGCGTGCCGCCGGCGCCGGCTGGGTCAGCAGCCGTTCGACCTCGCGCAGCAGGTTCTTGCTGT
>JBDLVJ010000075.1:0-4116 GCA_039804875.1 Pseudomonadota bacterium
TGCATCTGGCCTCGGCCGGGGTCGACTTCTTTCCTTCCTGGCTGTTCCAGGTGCCCCAGGTCACCTGCTCGCGTGGCGTGGCGGCCGATCCGATCGCCGAATATGTGCTGTCGGCCATGCTGGAGCAGGTCAAGCAGTTGAATGACCGGCAAGTGAAGCATCGGATGGTCTGGAGCCGGGAATTCGACCGCGCGTTGACCAGGCCCCTGGGCACGCTCAAGGGGCAGACCCTGGGCCTGCTGGGCTACGGCGCGATAGGACAGGCGGTCGCCCGTCGGGCGCAGGCCTTCGGCATGCGGATACTGGCGCTGCGGCGCTCGGGCCAGCGCATCGACGCCGAGGGCGTGACCAGCGTGGCGTCGCTGCGGGAACTGCTGGCAAGCTCGGACCATCTGGTACTGGCCCTGCCCCTCACGGGCGAGACGCGCCACCTCATCAATGCCGAGGCCCTGTCCCACGCCAAGCCCGGCCTGCATCTGATCAACATTGCCCGGGGTGGACTGGTGGACCACGACGCGCTGCGCGCGGCGCTCGATCGTGGCGCGATAGCTGCCGCGACCCTCGACGTGACCGAACCCGAGCCACCGCCGCACGAGCACTGGCTCTACCAGCACCCCCGCGTGCGCCTGACGCCCCATATCTCCTGGTCCGCCAGCGACGGGCCAACGGCAACGCTCTTGAAGTTTCAGCACAACCTGGCGCGTTACCTGAAGGGGGACAGCCTGATCGACCGGGTGGACCCGGCGCAAGGCTATTGACGCATCTCGGAGGGAGGGGTCCGGGCCATCCCTCGCGCGGCCCAGCCGTCAGGCGGCCGTGCCGGGCAGCGGCGCGGGCCTGGCGCTGGTCTGCAAGGCCAGCCACAGAAACAGCGGGATGAAGACCAGGAACACCTTCTGGAGCCCGATCCATTGGCCCAGGGTGCCGCCCAGCAGGCCACCCACCAACCCGCCGGCCGGTCCGGCCAGGGCGCTGAAGCCGGCGACCCGGCCATGACCCAGCCGCGCGCCGACGCGGGAGAACTGCGTCAGGTTCTGGATCTGCAGCAGGCCCAGCCCCAGGCCCAGCAGGGCGCCGCCACCCCATAGCCAGACCAGGCGGGACGCGAAGGCCAGGGTCAACGCCGCCAGCACGACCAGCGCCACGCCCCACTGGAAAGCCCGCCTGTCAAGCCGACGGACCCAGCCACCCAGCAGGAACAGGGCGAACACGAAGGCCGCCCCTTGCACCGCGACCAGCGAGCCGGCGCCCGTCGCTGGCAGGCCGAGCGACTGCACCGCGATCACCACGATGTAGAAGGCGTAGTACATGTTGAAGGCCTGAATGGTCCCCTCCTGCCAGGCCAGTCGGCGGGCCAGCGGATCGGCCAGCACGCTGCGCAGCACCTCGCCCATGCCGGCGCGGCGCTGGCGCTCATCCCTCGCGGGCGCCCGCCATGAACAGGCGAGTGGGTCCGTAACGCTCCACCAGCACGCCCGTCGGCAGGCTGCTGAACAGGATGCCCAGACTCTGCGCCGCCGCGATCGCGGCCAGCACCCAGCCTTGCGCGCCCAGATGCAGGGCATAGAGCGTGGTCGTGACCTTGGCCAGACCGACACTGATGCCCATGAACAACGACAGCAGGGCGAAGCTGATCAGGAAACGATGCTGTTCCAGCCAGGCAATCATGGGAGGGTCATGAAAGGAGCCACCACGCCCGGGAGTCAAGCCGCCTTCGCCGCCGCCGCCGCGTAGCGGCTCTGTGGTCGCTCCAGGCCCAGGTTCTCGCGCAGCGTGCGGCCCTCGTACTCGGTGCGGAACAGGCCGCGCTTTTGCAGCTCCGGGATCACCAGGTCGACGAAGTCGTTCAGCGAGGCCGGCAGCACCGGCGGCATGATGTTGAAGCCGTCGGCCGCGCCGTTCTCGAACCAGTGCTGCATCTGGTCGGCGATGGTCTGCGGCGTGCCGATGACGACCCAGTGACCGCGCGCGCCCGCCAGGTACTCGTAGAGCTGGCGCACGCTGTAGCGCTCGCGCCGCGCCAGCTCGATCACCACATGGGCGCGGCTGTTGACACCCTGGGACGGCTCGGGGTAGTAAGGTGGCGGCGCGTCCAGGTCCCAGCGGCCCAGGTCCGCGCCGGGCCAGAACGGCGCGAGCGTCGCCAGCCCGACCGAGGGGTGGATCAGCGCCTGCAGCTCGGCCCACTTGGCCCGCGCCTCCTCCTCGGTGCGGCCGATCACCGGCGAGATGCCGGGCAGCACCAGCAGCTGCTCCGGGCGACGGCCGTACTTGGCCAGCCGGCCCTTGACATCGCGGTAGAAGGCCTGCGCCTCGGCCAGGCTGGTCCAGGCGGTGAAGATCGCCTCGGCGCTGGCGGCGGCCAGCTCCTTGCCGTCCTCGGACGAGCCGGCCTGCACGATCACCGGATAGCCCTGCGGCGGGCGCTCGAGGTTCAGCGGTCCCTTGACCTTCAGGTGCTTGCCGATGTGGTTGAGCGGATGCAGCCGGTCGGGGTCGAAACAGATGCCCGACTCGCGGTCGCGGATGAAGGCGTCGTCGTCGAAGCTGTCCCACAGGCCCTTGACCACGTCGACGAATTCGTGCGCCCTGGCATAGCGCGTGGCCGGGTCCGGATGGGCCTCCAGGCCGAAATTGCCGTGCACCGCCTCGGCGCTGGTCGTGACCACGTTCCAGGCCGCGCGACCCTTGCTGATGTGGTCGAGCGAGGCGAACTTGCGCGCCAGCAGATAGGGGTCCTCGTAGGTGGTCGAGGCGGTCGCGACGAAGCCGATGTGCTTCGTCACCGCCGACAGCGCGGCCCAGAGCGTGACCGGCTCGAAATGCGACAGCCGGCCCTGGCGACTGAAGGACTCGTGGTCGCCCTGGTGCCAGATGCCCGGGCTGTCGGCGACGAAGACCTGGTCGAACAGGCCGCGCTCGGCCGTCTGGGCCAGCTCGATGTAGTGGTCGATGTTGACGCCGGCGTCGGGCTGCGCGCCCGGATGGCGCCAGGCCGCGATGTGATGGCCGGTGGCCGGTGGCCATGATGAAGGCGCCGAGGCGCAGTTTGCGTGCTGTCATGACGGTGGACTCCTTGGCCGGGACCGGTGGCTTCAGAACGCCCGCTCGGCGGTGAAGGTGATACGGTGCAGCTTGCGTGACGCCGGAAAGAAGTCGCCGACCGCGTAATGCTGGGTCGAGCGGTTGTCCCACACCGCCAGCGTGCCTTCCTGCCAGCGCAGGCGGGCCTGGAACTCGGGCACCTGGGCCAGACTGAACAGCTGGGTCAGCAGCGCGTCGCTCTGCGCGCGCGACAAGCCCTTGATGTGACTGGTGAAGGTCGGATTGACGTAGAGGATCTTCTTGCCGGTGACCGGATGCACGCGCACCACCGGATGCTCGACCGGCGGGTACTTGGCGCGCGCCTCGCGCAACTGCTCGCCGTTGGCGTCCTGCTGCAGCAGGTATTCGGTCCAGCCGCTGATCTCCCAGCTGTGCACCGCCGTCAGCGTCTCGAGATAGGCTTGGAACGCGGGCGGCAGGCTCTCGAACGCCCGGGTCAGGCTGGCCCAGATCGTGTCGCCGCCGCTGGCCGGAATCACCTGCGCGTACAGGCTGGTGCCGACCGGCGGGTTGTCGCGCCAGGTGATGTCGGCATGCCAGTTGCTGGCGGCCTTGGGGCGCGCGGCGGTGCTCTCGACCACCTCGATCTCGGGATGGCTTTCGAGGCGCGGGAAAAAGGCCTTGACCTCGGCCACGTTGCCGAAGATCCGGGTGAAGTCGACCTGCTGCGCGGGCGTGAGTCGCTGATCGCGCAGGAAGATCACCTCGTGCTTGGCCAGCGCATGGCGCAGCTCGGCCTGCGTCGTCGCGTCGAGCGGCCGGCTCAGGTCCAGCTCATGAATCACGGCACCGATGTTCGGGGTATAGGGCTCGGCCACGAAACGGGTGTAGGGGGCGGCGAGATCGTTGAGATGGGACATGGGGTTGCTCCTTGAAAGTCCGGTGAATCGAATAAGTTAGTCGTCGGAAGTTTTCCAACTCAAAAGTCCATTTTGAATTGACTACCGAAGTGCTCGAACACATGCTCGATCGCCCGCTCCAGTTCCGCCTCGGTGCGGCGCTTGGCCGCCA
>JBDLVJ010000076.1:0-4805 GCA_039804875.1 Pseudomonadota bacterium
TTTTCCGATCGAGGTGGTCTCGGGCCACGAGGAGGCGCGGCTGATCTATCAGGGCGTGTCGCACCTGCTGCCGCAGTCGGACGAAAGGCGGCTGGTGATCGACATCGGCGGGCGCTCGACCGAGGTCATCCTGGGCCAGGGCTACGGCGCCAGCAAGATGGAGTCCTACCGCCTCGGCAGCGTGGCCTGGTCGTCGCGCTACTTCCCGCGCGGCCAGATCACCCAGCAGTCGCTGCAGACCTCGGAGATCGCGGCCAAGGCCGTGCTCGACGAGGCGCTCGACGCCTATCCGGTCGGCAGCTGGGACACCGCCTACGGCAGCTCGGGCACGGTGGGCGCCGTGGCCGAGATCCTCACGCTCAACGGCTGGCCCGCCGGCCAGATCACGCGCGCCGGCCTCGACTGGCTGACCGACAAGCTGCTGCGCGCCGGCCACCCCGATCATCTGCGGCTCGAGGGCCTGAAGGACGACCGGCGTCCGGTGATCGGCGGGGGCATCGGCGTGCTGCGCGCGATCTTCGACCTGTTCAAGCTCGACAACCTGGTCAAGGCCGATGGCGCGCTGCGCCAGGGCGCGCTCTACGACCTGATCGACCGCGAGAACGATTCGACCGACGTGCGCGAGCGCACCGTGAACTGGCTGTGCGAGCGCTACGGCGTGGACCAGCTCCACGCCATGCGGGTCGGGCGGGTCGCGACCGAACTGTTCGCCCAGATCGCCGTGCCCGATCCGAACAACGCGCGCTACTCGCAAAAGCTGGTCTGGGCCGCGCGCCTGCACGAGATCGGCACCCATATCTCGCACAGCGACATGCACCGCCACGGCGCCTACATCCTCGACCATGGGGACGCGCCGGGCTTCACGCTGCAGGAGCTGCACCGCATGAGCCAGCTGGTGCTGGGCCAGCGCGGCAAGCTGCGCAAGATCGAGGACATCCTGGACGACGAGCTGTTCGCCAAGCAGCTGCTCTGCCTGCGGCTGGCGGTGCTGTTCTGCCATGCCCGCAAGGACCCCGACATCACGCCGCTGCAGCTGAGCTACAAGTCGCGCCAGTTCAAGCTGAGCGCGGCGACCGGCTGGTCGCGCAGCTTTCCGCAGTCGGCCTGGCTGGTCGAGGAAGAGGTGGCGGCCTGGCAGAAATCAGGCTGGCGCTTCGCGGCCGACCTGGGCTGAGCCGCCACAGCGTCCTCAGGCCATGATGTGCAGGCCGGCGTCGACGTAGATCACGTCGCCCGTCATGCCCGAGGTCGCGCCGCTGACCAGGAAGGCCACCACGCGGCCGACTTCGGCGATGTCGACCAGGCGGCGGCCCGGCGAGCGGGTCACGGCCTTGTCGATCAGCTCGTCGAAATGGTCGATGCCGGAGGCCGCGCGCGTGCGCAGCGGACCGGGCGAGACCGCGAAGACGCGGATGTCGCGCTCGCCGAGCTCGTTGGCCAGATAGCGCACCGAGGACTCGAGCGCGGCCTTGACCGGACCCATCAGGTTGTAGTGATCCACCACCTTGTCGGCGCCGTGGTAGCTCATCGTGATCAGCGCGCCGCCCGGGTTCAGCAGCTTCTCGGCGTGATGCGCCATCTCGATGAAGCTGTGGCAAGAGACCTGCATCGCCTGCAGGAAGCCGGCCTGCGAGCAGTCGGTGATGCGGCCATGCAGGTCGGCGCGCGGCGCGAAGGCGATCGAGTGGATCACGAAGTCGAGCCGGCCCCATTCGCTCTCGATGCGCTCGAACACCGCCTGCATCTGGCCGGGCTGCATGACATCGAGCGGCAGCAGCAAGTCGGCGTCGAGCTGCTTGGCCAGCGGCTCGACATAGGTCCTGGCCTTGTCGTTGAGGTAGGTCAGCGCGATCTCGGCGCCAAAGGCGCGCAGCTTGGCCGCGCAGCCGAAGGCGATGCTGTCGCCGTTGGCCACGCCGACCACCAGGCCGCGCTTGCCCTTGAGCATGTCGCCGATGCGGGTGCTTTCATCCCAGACCTTGGGCAGGGGATCGTTGGAATTCGGGTCCTTGAACATGTGCGGTTTCCTTGCAGGATGAGGGGAACGGTTCAGAGCGCGGCTTCGGCCTCGACGCGGGTTTCGTAGATATGCGGCGCCAGCCCGCGCTCGCGGATCGCGGCGCCGAGCTTGTCGCGCAGGAAGGCGCTGGTGGTGTAGCGCGTGACCTGGCCGTAGTGGCGCTCGACCAGATCGGCGACGACCTGGGCATAGGCATCCATGGCCGGCTCCAGGATCTCGAAGCCGTCGTAGTTGACCACGACATCGACCCGGTGGCCGATGGCCTGGCACTGGCGCTCGACCGCGTCGCGCACGTCCTGCGCGTCCTTCGGGCTGACCAGCCGCAGGCCCTGGAAGTTCAGGAACAGGCGGTTGCGCTCGGGCTGCCAGCTGATGCGATCGAGCAGCGAGATCGACAGCAGGCTGTCCTTCAGGCCCATCGGTTCGGGGCGGAAGATGCGCGCGTCCATCAGCACCGGGTTCCTGACGATCGGGCGGAAGGCCATCTGTGACAGGATGTCGCGCTCGAGGTCGATGCCGGGCGCGACCTCGATCAGCTCCAGGCCGTCGGCGGTCAGCGCGAAGACGCAGCGCTCGGTCACGTAGAGCACCCGCTTGCCCAGGCGCGCCGCGTATTCGCCGCTGAAGGTGACCTGCTCGATCGCCTCGACGAACTTGCGGTGCCGGCCTTCTTGCAGGATGGTCAGCTCGCCCTGCTCCACCGCCACCTTCAGGCCGCCAGCACTGAAGGTGCCGATGAAGACCACGGTGCGGCTGTTCTGCGTGATGTTGATGAAGCCACCGGCGCCCGCCAGCTTGGGACCGAAGCGGCTGACGTTGATGTTGCCGCGCGCGTCGCATTCGGCCAGTCCCAGCACGGCCAGATCGAGGCCGCCGCCGTCGTAGAAGTCGAACTGCTGGTTCATGTCGAGCAGCGCGGTGGCGTTGGTCGAGCTGCCGAAGTTCAGGCCGCTGCCGGGCACGCCGCCGACCACGCCGGGCTCGGCGGTCAGCGTCATGTAGGACAGCAGGCGCTCCTCGTTGGCGATGCCGGCGACCCCCTCGGGCATGCCGATGCCGAGGTTGACGACCGCGTTGGGCATCAGCTCGAAGGCGGCGCGGCGCGCGATGATCTTGCGCTCGTCGAAGGGCATCGGCGCCAGCGCGTCGAGCGGCACCCGCATCTGGCCCGACAAGGCCGGGTGGTAGCCGGTGCCGTAGGTCTGCATGTGGTACTCCGGCCTGGCCTGCACCACGCAGTCGACCAGGATGCCCGGCACCTTGACCTGGCGCGCCGCCAGGCTGCCGCGCTCGCACAGGTACTCGACCTGGGCGATCACGATGCCGCCGGCGTTCTTGACCGCCATCGCGATCGCCAGCGTGTCCTGGGTCAGGGCCTCGCGCTCGACCGAGAGGTTGCCGTCCGGATCGGCGATCGAGGCCCGGATGAAGGCGACCTGGGGCTTGGGCAGGCGGTAGAACAGCAGCTCCTGGCCGGCCAGCTCGGTGACGCTGACCAGGTCCTCGGTGGTGCGGGCGTTGACCTTGCCGCCCTGCAGGCGCGGGTCGACGAAGGTGCCCAGGCCGACGCGCGACAGGTTGCCGGGCAGGCCGGCGGCGATGTCGCGGTAGAGGTGGGAGATCACGCCGAGCGGCAGGTTCCAGGCCTCGATCCGGTTGTCCATCGCCATGGCGCCGAGCTTGGGCACCAGGCCCCAGTGGCCGCCGATGGCGCGCTGGATCAGGCCATCGATGGCGATGCGGTTGATGCCCTGCTCCTTGGCGTCGCCCGGGCCGCCACCGAAGATCAGGGTCAGGTCGCGCGGCGACTGGGTCGACTCGAAACGCTGCCGCAAGGCCAGCAGCAGCTCGTCGGGCACGCCGACGACGCCAAAGCCCGAGCAGACCAGCGCATCGCCGTCATGGATCAGAGCGATCGCCTGCTCGGCGGTGACAATCTTGGACTTCATGCCTGTTCCTCGGGATGGTTGTCGATCGCCTGGGTCTGCACCTGGCCCAGCAGCCGCTCCATGGCCTCGAACATGTGCAGCGAATGCGGCTCCATGTCGTCACGATCGCCGACGATGAAGCGCACGATCTCGATCGCCTGGCGGCGCTGCTCGGGCAAGGGCAGCAGGCGGTCCAGGCTGCGCAGGGCCTGCTCGGGCTCGAACTCGACGATGACGGACTGCTCGTGGATCAGCGCGGCGCGGCGCTGGGCGCTGAGCTGGGCGAAGGGCGGCTCGGTGGTCAGCACCTGGGCCGAACGCTCGAGCCGGTCACGCCGCACCGAGCCCCGGCTGTCGGCCAGCAGCACCAGCATGCGGATCACGGCGGCCTCGTAGCCGCCCTCGTCGATGGCCGACAGGGTGGCCTGCACGGTCGGCAGCCAGCGCAGTTCCTCGGGCTTCTTGCGCGTGCGCTCCTTGGCCATGGACTGGCCGAACCAGTTCATCCAGGGCGCGCCGTAGAGGGACAGGAAGCTCATCTCGTAGGCGCCGTCGCGCAGGTCGCGGTACAGGTCCATCCCCTGCGTGACGCTGGCGGCCAGGGTCTTCTCCCAGATCAGCCAGGGGTTGTCGGCGGCCACCGGCTGGCGCTGCTCGCGGGCCTGGCCGGCCAGCACGCCGACCGTGGCCATGGCCGGGTTCTGGTCCGAGAAGACGCGGCGGCTGACGCGGCTGGAATGCGACTCGCGCAGCAGCTCGGCCGATTGCGGCGTCACCAGGGCCTGGACCAGGGGCCGCGCGGTCATCTCGTAGAGGTCGGCGCCCAGGCGCGACAGGCGCGCGACGGCACCGAAGCC
>JBDLVJ010000077.1:0-4688 GCA_039804875.1 Pseudomonadota bacterium
GCATTGAGCCAAACGAACGCATGGCCGGACGCGATAAATTGACCAAAACCAGGAGACCGGCAGCGACCCCCCCATAGAGACGGGCGCAGGCCACCACAACAAGCCTGTTACCCCAGGCAGATGAAAAGAGGCTCCCCATGTTCAGAAACTGGATTCGAGTGGATCGCTTGATGGTCGATCTCATCCCCCATCTGGGACCCGGTCCCGCCGGGGGCGGTCAATCCGTCCGCAAAGCCCAGGAACAGCCGCAAGGGCTCGACAGCCGCTGCATCAGTGGCTCGCAGCCGACCTGGCTGACCCCGGCCTACCTGCGCCAGCACCGGTCGGGCGACCGCATCTCGCGCTTTCGCTGAGCCCGCCGGCAGGGCAAGGCCAGGCCAGGCATCCCTCAGAAACCGGCCAGGCGCCGGAGCTCGTGCAACTCGAGCCGGCGCACGGCATGCAGCAGGCGCTGCGCGAACGCCTCCAGTTCAGGCCGACGCCGGCGCAACTCGTCGGCCCATTCCTCGATCTCGGTCACGGCACCGGCACGCACCAGGGTGGCCAGCACCTCGCGCTCGGACGGTTCGAGCGCGGCGCTGCCAGGCTCGGGCGAGGGGCCGCGCTGCAGCGGCGGCAGCAGGCGCTCCAGGGTCTCGAACAGCAGCGCGGGATCGACCGGCTTGGCCAGACAGGCATCGAAGTCCAGCCCGGCGCCGCAGTCGTTCGGACGCAGCCAAGTCATGGCCGAGAGCAGCACCACCGGCACGGATGGCCAATGGCGGCGCATGTGGCTCAGCACGGCCCAGCCGTCGCCATCGGGCATCAGCTGATCGGTCAGGATGGCATCCCAGCGCTGCGTGTCATCGGCCAGCAGGGCGATCAGCGCCTGGCCACTGACGGTGGCCTGGACGGTGAAACCCTGCGCCTCAAGCAGATCGACCAGCGACAGGCGGGCCGCCGGATCGTCCTCGGCGATCAGCAGGCGCAACTCGCCATGGCGTCGGCTCAGGCTGGTCGCCAGGGGCGCGGCCGCGACCGGACTCGCGGGGCGCTCCGGCCACTCGCCCTCGGGCAGCAAGGCGCAGGCGACGCTGAAGTAAAAGGTCGAGCCCTGGCCAGGCTGGCTGCGCACCCGCAGCTCGCCGCCCATCAGGCGCACCAGATCGCGCGAGATCGACAGCCCCAGTCCCATGCGCTTGGCGCGCTGGCTGAAGGCCGACGAGGCCGACTGGCCCATGAAGAAGGGCTCGAAGATGCGCTCGAGCTCGGACGGCTCGATGCCCTCTCCGTCATCGGTCACCGCAAGATCGAGCCGCACGCAGTCGGCCAGCTCGGTGGGAACGACCGCGCAGCTCAGCACGATGCGCCCGCCCTGGGTATGGCGGTTCGCATTGCCGAGCAGGTTGTCCAGCACCTGGCGCAGACGCTGGCCATCGGCTTCGATGCAGTGCGGCACCTCGTCCGGCAACCGCAGCTCGAACCGATTGCCGGCCGGCTCGGACATCAGGCGTCCGGCGCGTTCGATCTCGTCGAACCAGGGCCGCAGCGGCAGCGCGGCCGGCGCCAGCCGCATGCCGCCGGCGGACAGCCGGGACTGATCGAGCAGCTCCTCGATCATGCCGAGCAGGCGCATGCCGTTGCGCTCGATATCGGACGAGCCCTCGTGCAGCGTGATCCGGTCCGAGCCGCGCCGCAGCATCCGGGCGTAACCGATGACGGCGTTGAGCGGCGTGCGCAATTCGTGGCTGACGCGGGCCAGGAATTCGGACTTGTCGCGCGCGAGCTGGCGGCTGGCGGCGAGCTGGACATCGAGGGCGTGCGCCTGACGCCGCGACTCCAGCGCCTGCTCCTGGAAATCGAGCGAGCGCTCGCGCTCCAGCCTGAGGGTGTCGGCCAGCGCCAGCGACAGCAGCAGCATCTCGAGGCCGGCACCGATCTGCAGGCTGTAGGAGGTCCAGAAATTGGCCGGTATCCAGCCCAGCAGCTGCAGGGTCGCGATCAGGGCGCCCAGCCACAAGCTGCCCCAGGCCAGCAGGAAGATGCCGGCGCTGCGGGCACGACTACGCCATACCAGCCAGCTGCCGACGCTGATCAGTACCCCCATCAGGAGGGCGTTGAACAGGTTCAGCTTGATCAACCAGCGAACCTCGAAATCCAGCGCCAGCTGGGCCAGCAAGACCAGCACCACGGCGGCAAACCCCAGCGCGCTGGCCTTGAGCCAGGCATGCAGGCGCGGAAACTGGACCCGGGTTTGCAGGAAGTCGCAGGCAAATCCGATCGAGAAAACGGCCGCCAGGCTCAGCCACAGGGCCTGGGCGGCGATGTCGAAACGCGGCGAGTGCGGCCACAGGAAGATGCGGCCGAAACCGTTGCCCGCGAAGATGCCGAGCGAGAACGCCGTCGCATAGAGCGAGTAGAACAGGAAGCGCCGGTCGCGCAGCGACAGGAACAGCAGCAGGTTGTAGAGCAGCAGGGCCAGCAGCCCGCCATGGTAGAGGCCGTGCAGCAGCAGCTCACGCTGCTGGCTGCGCTTGTAGACCCCGGGCTGCCAGGCCAGCAACGGCAGCACGAGCGCCTCCTGCGAGACCGCGCGCAGATGAAAGCAACTCGGCCGAGCAGCCAGGCTGATCGGAAAGACAAAGTAACGGTCCAGGATCGGACGACTTTCGAGCGGCAGCATGGCGCCGGTCCTGATCACGGGCCGACCCGGGGCGTGGAACTCCAGCTCGGACAGCAGGGGGTAGGACAGCTCGAGGAGCCAGTCGGCGGGTGCCTGCGCCGCCCGGCTCAGGCACAGTCGCAGCCAGTAGGCCGAGGCGGTATAGCCGAAGCTCGGCGTGCCCTGGAGCGCCCGCCAGGGCTGGAAGCGCGCGGCGACCGCCGGCCGTTCGAGATCCTGGCGCCGCAGTTGCAGCGTGGGGTCCTCAAGGTACTCCACCGCCCCGGCCAGATCGACCCGGACGGACTGGACGCCGAGCTCGAAGGCCATGGCACTGCCGATGCCGGAGCAGAGTCCCAGCGCCAGCCAGAAGCGGCAGACGCAGACCCACAGGCACCGCGCGCTCATGGTGCCAGCTCCGCTTCGGCAGCCCCGTCGGCGCCAGCCTGGGCGAGCGGGCCGGCGACCGGCACGGCGAGATCGAGCAGGGCCGCCAGGCCGCGCAGGTCGCCATGCTCGGCCCGCTCGGCGACGCGGCGCGCGAAGGCGGCATGCTGCGGCTGGCGATCCAGCAGATCGGCCGCCCAGTCCTCCAGATCCGACACCGCCCCCAGACGCAGCAGGGTGAGCGCCTCGGCCAGCCGCTCGCGGGCCGGAACCAGCAGACCGTCCGGAGCGGCGGTCGGTGCCGGCACCGCCGGCACCGCCGGCGTGACGGATGGCGCCGGCGCCGGGCCGGGCAGGTCCACGGGCAGCAGGACCCGCATCGTCGTGCCCTGCCCCGGCGCGCTGTCGGCCACGATCTCGCCGCCCATGCGCTCGGCCCAGTGGCGCGCGATCGCCAGGCCCAGGCCCAGGCCGGGAAAACCGGCCGACTCGTCGGCGCGGCGATAGGGTTCGAACACCACGGCCAGCTGACTGGCGCTCATGCCCGGCCCGGTATCGCGCACGGTGCAGATCAGCGTCGCGGCCGCGGGACCCTGGTCGGCCTCGACCCGGAGCTCGACCCGGCCGGCGCGCGTGAACTTGGCCGCGTTGTCCAGCAGGTTGATCAGCACTTGGCGCAGGCGCTGACTGTCGACCGCGATGCGGGCCGGCAGGTCGGGCGCGGGACTGAAGACAAATTCATTGCCGCCGGCCCGGACCAGGCCCTCGGCCTCAAGCGCCAGGCCCGCGAGCAGACTCCGGGTATCGACCGGCTCGATCCTGAGTTCCTCGACCGAACCGTCGTGGCTGGCCTGGTCGATCAGGTCGTCGATCAGGCCCTGCAGATGCGTGGCGCTGCGGCGGATGACGGCCCCGTATTCGGCCTGCACGCCACCGGCCTGCTCGAGCGGTGCCGCCAGTTCGACGATCTCGCTGACGGGCCGCAACAGGTCATGGTTGACGCGGGCCAGCAGTTCGCCCCGCGCGTGATGGGCCTCCTCGGCGGCGATCGCCGCATCCTGCAGGCTCTGGGTGCGCTCGCGCACCAGCGCCTCGAGACGCTGCTGTTCGTCCTGCCGCGACTTGAGCAAGGCCAGCTGGGTCGTGCGATAGACCTTTTGCTCGGCATAGGCCTGGCGCAGCAGACCGAACACCATGACCAGGGCCAGGCCGAGCGAGGGGCTGATGGTCAGGCTGTCGGAAAGCATCAGATCGAACAGCAGCCAGCCTTCTTGCTCCAGCAATCTGACGATGATGGCCACCCAGAGGCTCAAGGTGGCGACGAAATACAGGCCCGCGTTGGCCACCCGGTGGCGACAGGCCGACAGGATGGAGACCGGCCAGACCAGGAAGAAGCCCAGCAGCAGGGGCACGGCCACGACATTGGCCATGAACATGTCACCGATCGCCGACATGACCAGAAACACCATGTTGACAGCGATATGAAGCAGATAGACCCACCGCCAGCCACGATGCCGGTACAGGCGCAGGAAGGACAGCGTGAACACCGCGCACAAAATGGCACTGAGGTTCGACAACACCAGCGTCGCGCGCACCGCCACTTCGCCCCCGGCGGGAAAGAAGAAGCGGTAGAAATAACCATCGAAGGCCAACTCGTAGA
>JBDLVJ010000078.1:0-2914 GCA_039804875.1 Pseudomonadota bacterium
GAACGAGTTGGAGGCCCGCTACTTCCTGTCGGTGGACTCGATCCTCTCGGTCGAGAACGGCGCTCATGTGAAGGCCGGCGACGTGCTGGCCCGTATCCCGCGCGAATCCTCGAAGACCCGCGACATCACCGGCGGTCTGCCGCGCGTGGCCGAGCTGTTCGAGGCCCGCAGCCCGAAGGACAAGGGCATGCTGGCCGAGATCACCGGCACCGTGTCGTTCGGCAAGGAGACCAAGGGCAAGGTCCGCCTGCAGATCACCGATCCGGAAGGCAAGATCTGGGACGAGCTGATCCCGAAGGAAAAGAACATCCTGGTGCACGAAGGCCAGGTGGTCAACAAGGGCGAAAGCATCGTCGACGGTCCGGCCGATCCGCAGGACATCCTGCGCCTGCTCGGCATCGAGGAACTGTCGCGCTACATCGTCGACGAAGTCCAGGACGTCTATCGACTCCAGGGCGTGAAGATCAACGACAAGCACATCGAGGTGATCGTGCGCCAGATGCTGCGTCGGGTCGTGGTGGACAACACCGGTGACTCGAGCTACATCGCGGGCGAGCAGATCGAGCGCTCCGAGATCCTCAACACCAACGACGCGCTGCGCGCCGATGGCAAGACCCCGGCGACCTACAGCAACGTGCTGCTGGGCATCACCAAGGCCTCGCTGTCGACCGACTCCTTCATCTCGGCGGCTTCCTTCCAGGAAACCACCCGAGTGCTGACCGAGGCGGCCATCATGGGCAAGCGCGACGAGCTGCGCGGCCTGAAGGAAAACGTGATCGTCGGCCGCCTGATCCCGGCCGGTACCGGCATGGCCTTCCACGACGCCCGTCGCGCCAAGGAGCAGATGGACGACGAGGAGCGCCGCTCGATCGCCGAGGCCGATGCCGCCGCCCTGGCGAGCGACCAGTCCGAAGCCAGCGACGCCGCGGCCGAGTGAGGCCCTGAGCGTTGACCGGGCAGGGCGCAAGCCCTGTCCCGCCAAGCTGCAAAACCCCGGTTGGCGCCAGCCCGCCGGGGTTTTTTCATGATCAACAAGGAGTTCCCATGATTCAACGTTTCGATGTCGGCCCCCGCCTGTCCGAGATGGCGGTCCACAACGGTGTGGCCTATCTGGCCGGTCAGGTGCCCGATGACACCAGCCAGGACATCAGGGGCCAGACGGCCCAGGTGCTGGCGGCCGTCGATGCGCTGCTCGCGCGCGCCGGCAGCGACAAGGGCCGCATCCTGATGGCGCAGATCTATCTGGCCGATCTGGCCGATTTCGCCGGCATGAACCAGGCCTGGGATGCCTGGGTGGCTGAGGGCAGCGCGCCGCCGCGCGCGACCGTGCAGGCCGCGCTGGCCAAGCCGGACTGGCGGATCGAGGTCGTCGTCACGGCCGCCTGCTGACGCGGCTGGCTGGCCTGGCGCTGGTCGCCCGGGCGTTCAGTCCAGGTTCAGCTGGGTGGAGTGCTTGACCTCCTCCATCACCGCGTAGGTGCGGGTTTCGCGCACGCCGGGCAGCTGCCACAGCACCGAGCCGGCGAAGGCGCGGTAGGCGTTCATGTCGGCGCTGCGGGTCTTGAGCAGGTAGTCGAAGCCGCCCGCGACCATGTGGCATTCCATGATCTCGGGCCGGACCTGCACGGCGGCCTTGAACTGGTCGAACACGTTCGGCGTGGTGCGGTCGAGCAGCACCTCGACGAAGACCAGCATGCCCGCGCCAAGCTTGAGCGGATTGAGCCTGGCCTCGTAGCCCAGGATATAGCCCTCGCGCGTCAGGCGTTGCACCCTGGCGAGCACGGCGGTCGGCGACAGCGCGACGCTTTCCGACAGCTTGAGGTTGCTGATCCGGCCGTCCTCTTGCAGGATCTTCAGGATGCGCAGATCGATGCGGTCGAGTTCGGCGTGGGAGGGCGTCATGCACCGGATTTTATTCGGTCATCCAGGCTGAATATGGTGATTAATTTTTCGGCCGGATCGGCATGATGGCGCCATTCACGCATTTCCGAGACGCCGATCATGAGCCCAGCCTTCACCCCCTTCGTCGATGGTCCCCTGCGGCGCGAGCCGCTGCGCGCCGCCATCACCGCCGCCTACCGCACGCCCGAGCCCGAGGCGGTCGCCGACCTGCTGACCCAGGCCCGGCTGCCGCGACGGCAGGCCGAGGCCGCGCAGGCACTGGCCCAGCGCATCGCCCGCCAGCTGCGCGAGCGCAAGAGCGAAGGCGGTCGCGCCGGCATCGTGCAGGGCCTGTTGCAGGAATACGCGCTGTCCTCGCAGGAGGGGGTGGCGCTGATGTGCCTGGCCGAGGCGCTGCTGCGCATTCCCGATGCCGCCACCCGTGACGCGCTGATCCGCGACAAGATCTCGCATGGCAACTGGGCCCCGCATCTCGGCAACAGCCCGTCCGTGTTCGTCAACGCCGCGTCCTGGGGCCTGCTGATCACCGGCAAGCTGGTCAGCACCCACAGCGAGCGCGGCCTGGGCAGCACCCTGGGCGGCCTGATCCGCAAGGGCGGCGAGCCGCTGATCCGCAAGAGCGTGGACATGGCCATGCGCATGATGGGTCAGCAGTTCGTCACCGGCGAGACCATCGGGCTGGCGCTGGAGCATGCCCGCGACCTGGAGGCGCAGGGTTTCCGCTATTCCTACGACATGCTGGGCGAGGCGGCGCTGACCGCCGAGGACGCCGAGCGCTATCTGGCGTCCTACGAGGCCGCCATCCACGCGATCGGCCAGGCCGCCGCTGGCAAGGGGATCTACGACGGCGCCGGCATCTCGATCAAGCTGTCGGCGCTGCACCCGCGCTATAGCCGCGCGCAGTACCGCCGCGTGATGGCCGAGCTCTATCCGGTGCTGCTCAAGCTGACCCTGCTGGCCAGGCAGTACGACATCGGCCTCAACATCGACGCCGAGGAGACCGACCGGCTCG
>JBDLVJ010000079.1:0-12238 GCA_039804875.1 Pseudomonadota bacterium
ATGCGCAACGCCTGGATCTCGGCGCGCAAGGCCCTGAGTTCGGCCAGCAGCTCGTGCTGATGCTCCTCGCTCTCGACCTCGACCTCGTCCTCGACGAAGATCGCGGCCAGCGACGCCGTGACCAGCGAGAGCACGGCCAGCCCGAGCAGCACCACCAGCACCGAGAACGCGCGCGAGAGGTGGGTGGTCGGCACCAGATCGCCATAACCCACCGTGGCCGCGGTGGTGAAAGCCAGCCAGAGGCCGTCGGACAGGGTGGCGACGCTCGGATCGATCAGCCAGAAGCCGCAGCCACCCAGGCCCAGGATCAGGAACACCAGCCCCAGGGAATAGATCAGTCCACGGCGCACCAGCCGATAGCGGTACGACCTCTTTTTAGCGGTGTCGAAACGATTCATGGACTGCGTTTGTAGCACAGGCCCACGGCGCTGGCGGCCGCGCGGCGACAATCGCGCCATGCCCCGATCCGACCATGACCGCGCCCCGCACCCCTACGATGCCCTCACGCCCGATGTCGTGCTCGACGCGCTCGACGCGGTCGGACTGCGCGGCGACGGCCGGCTGCAAGGACTGAGCTCCTACGAGAACCGGGTCTACCTGGCACAGCTGGAGGACGGCGGCGCCGTGGTGCTCAAGTTCTACCGCCCCGGGCGCTGGAGCGAGGCGCAGATCGAGGAGGAACACGCCTTCGCCGAGGAGCTGGCAGCGGCCGAAGTGCCGATGGTCGCGCCGCTGCGGCTGCGGGGCCGGACCCTGCACCGCCATGGCGACTTCCTGTTCAGCGTCAGCCCGGCGCGCGGCGGGCGTCGGCCCGAGCTCGACGACCCCGAGGTGCTGGAGTGGATCGGCCGCCTACTGGCACGGCTGCATCAGGTCGGCGCGGCGCGGCCGTTCAAGCTCCGCCCGGCGCTGGACGCGCAGACCTTCGGCCAGGAATCGCTGACCTGGCTGATCGAGCAGGGCGACCTGCCGCCCGAGGCGGCCGGCCGCTGGCGCGAGGCGGCGCGGGCCGCGCTGACGCTGGCGACCCAGGCGATGACCGCCTGTATCCCGCAGAGCCGGATCGCCACGCTGCGCCTGCACGGCGACTGCCATCCCGGCAACATCCTCTGGACGCCGGACCAGGGCCCGCATTTCGTCGATCTCGACGACAGCCGCAGCGGCCCGGCGGTGCAGGACCTCTGGATGCTGCTGAGCGGCGACCGGCTCCAGCAGCAGCGCCAGCTCGGTGCCTTGCTCGACGGCTACGAGACGATGCGCGAATTCGACCGGCGCGAACTCGCGCTGATCGAGCCGCTGCGCACGCTGCGCCTGCTGCACTACAGCGCCTGGCTGGCGCGGCGCTGGAGCGATCCGATCTTCCCGATCAACTTCCCCTGGTTCGGCGGCGGCGCCTACTGGCAGGAGCAGGCCGCCATCCTGTGGCAGCAGGTCGAGGCGATGCGGGAACGGCCGCTGGTGGCCTGAGCACCGGGCCGGGGCTCAGTTGCGCGCATGGGTCAGCTGCAGTCCGGCCACGCCGTCGATCCCGCGCAACAGGCGCGCGAGCTCGAACAGCGACACCGCCGGTGGCCGGGTCTGGCGCGCCACCATCACGAACTGCCAGCTGACCTGACGCTGCTGGAGCACGATGTGCAGCGATCCCTCGGCCATCGCATAGCCCCAGCCATGCATCAGCGCCTTGATCGCGTGATCGTCGGGTTCGTGCCCCGACAGGAAAGTCAGCGTGACGCCCGCGGCCTGCAGCGCCGGCAGGCGCACCTCGACCCGCACCCCCCACATCATCAGCGAGGCGCACAGCAGCGCCAGCAGGATGGCGGCCGGATAGAAGCCGACGCCGACCAGCACGCCGATCGCCGCCGTGGCCCAGATCGAGGCCGCCGTGGTCAGGCCGCTGATGCTGAGACCGTCGCGCATGATGACGCCGGCCCCGAGAAAACCGATGCCGGTCACGATGCCCTGCACGACCCGGGTCGGATCGACCGGCCCGACGCGGGAGGCATCGGCCAGTCCCCACCAGTAGCCGGGATAGCCGGCGAACACCGTCAGCGCGCAGGACGCCATGCAGACAATGCCGTAGGTGCGCATGCCGGCGGCCCGGCTGTGGTAGCTGCGCTCGTAGCCGACGATCAGGCCCAGCAGCAGCGCACCCGACAGGTTGGCGAACAGCAGCAGGTTGATCTCGACCACGGGCAAGGACCAGTAACCCGCCCAGAGCGTGGACGCGGAACGCATGGCTTGACTCCAGAAAAAAACCGCCGGCCCCGGAATGGAGCGGCGGTTTGATCTTAGGGCCGAAGCGGCCCTGGCGTCAGGGGATCAGGCCAGCAAGGCGTTGACGCGCTTGACATAGGCCGCCGGGTCTTCCGGCAGGCCGCCCTCGGCCAGCAGCGCCTGATCGAACAGGATATGGGCCAGGTCGTCGAAATGGACCGAGCCTTCGAGCTTCTTCACGAGGGCATGGTCGGCGTTGACCTCGAGGATAGGCTTCATGTCCGGCACCGGCTGGCCGGCCTGCTTGAGCATGCGCGCGAGCTGGGTGCTCATGCCATGGTCCTCGGCCACCAGGCAGGCCGGGGAATCGACCAGCCGGGTCGTGACGCGCACGTCCTGCGCCTTGTCCTTGAGCGCTTCCTTGAGCTTGTCGAGCATCGGCTTGAAGGTCTCGGCGGCCTGCTCGGCGGCCTTCTTCTCTTCCTCGTCCTGCAGCTTGCCGAGGTCGACGCCGCCCTTGGCGACCGACTGCAGCGGGGTGCCGTCGAACTGGTTCAGGAAGGACAGCGCCCACTCGTCGACGCGGTCGCTCATCAGCAGCACCTCGATGCCCTTCTTGCGGAAGACCTCGAGCTGCGGGCTGTTCCTGGCGGCGGCCAGGGTGTCGGCGGTGATGTAGTAGATCGCCTCCTGGCCTTCCTTCATGCGCGCCTTGTAGTCGGCGAAGCTGACCGCGACCGCATCGTTCTGGGTCGAGGCGAAGCGCAGCAGCTTGGCGAGCTTGTCCTGGTTGGCGAAGTCCTCGCCCAGGCCTTCCTTCAGCACGGCGCCGAACTCGGCGTAGAACTTCGAGTACTGGCCGGCATCCTGCTCGGCCTGCTGCTTCTCGTCATCGGACAGCGCCTCCCAGGCCGCGCCGGTCGGCAGCACATCCTTGCGGGCCAGGTCTTCCAGCATGGCCAGCACGCGTCGCGTGTTGCCCTCGCGGATCGCCTTGACGTCGCGGCTCTCCTGCAGCAGCTCGCGGCTGACGTTGAGCGGCAGGTCGGCCGAGTCGATCACGCCCTTGACCCAGCGCAGGTAGGTCGGCATCAGCGCCTCGGCCTCGTCCATGATGAAGACGCGCTTGACGTAGAGCTTGACGCCGGCCTTCTTGTCGCGGTTCCACAGGTCCTGCGGGGCCTTGGCCGGGACGTAGAGCAGCTGGGTGTACTCGGTGCCGCCCTCGACGCGGTTGTGGCTCCAGGACAGCGGGGCTTCCTGGTCGTAGCTGATCGCCTTGTAGAACTCGGCGTACTGCTCGGGCGTGATGTCCTTCTTCGAGCGGGTCCAGAGCGCGCTGGCCGAGTTGACGGCCTCCCACTCGTCCTGCTGCACGGACTCGCCCTTCTCGGCGTCCCACTCCTCCTTCTGCATCAGGATCGGCAGGCTGATGTGGTCGGAGTACTTGCCGATGATGGTCTTGAGCTTCCAGCGGTTCAGGTACTCGGTCGCGTCGTCGCGCAGGTGCAGGATCACGCTGGTGCCACGCGCGGCGCGCGTGAGGGTCTCGGTCTCGAAGTCGCCGCTGCCGCCGCTGATCCAGCGCACGCCGTCCTCGGCCTTCAAGCCGGCGCGGCGCGACTCGACCGTGATCTTGTCGGCGACGATGAAGCCCGAGTAGAAACCGACGCCGAACTGGCCGATCAGCTGCGCGTCCCGCTTCTGGTCACCCGACAGGCGGCCCATGAAGTCCTTGGTGCCGCTCTTGGCAATGGTGCCGAGGTGCGCGATGGCCTCGGACTCGCTCATGCCGATGCCGTTGTCGGTGATGGTCAGCGTCTTGGCCTCGGCGTCGAAGGCCACGCGCACTTCGAGGTTGGGGGCGTCCTCGTACAGCGTGGCGTCGTCCAGGGCCTCGAAGCGCAGCTTGTCGCAGGCGTCCGAGGCGTTGGAGACCAGCTCGCGCAGGAAGATCTCCTGGTTCGAATACAGCGAATGGGTGACGAGATGCAGCAGCTGGGCCACTTCGGCCTGGAAAGCGTGGGTGTGTTTGCTCATGGGTCTAGGCAATAAAACTCGACGTGGAATTCGGGTGATGAAGCTGCCGGCCCGATGGCGCGAAACGCCACGCGGCCGGTCAGCACACTAGAAACTAGTTGGCGACGACGGCGATGATTTCAAGGGCCGGGACAGTTAGGTGGAATCAAGGTCACGACTGCTTCACCACTCGACATCTTGGCCGTCGGCATGACCCTGGCGGTGGCGCGAGCGCAAGTGCCTGCCGAACCCCGAGGCTGAGTTCAGCACCGCTCGTGGTCACCCAGCCAGCGCCGATCAACGCACGGTGAATTTCGACAGCACGAAGCCCCCGTTCTCGGTCCTGGTCTTGATCCGCAAGGTGCTGAATCCCCGGGGCAGGCTGATCGCGATCGCCGCGTTGTCGAGCGGATTGCCCAGACCGTTGGCGCGCAGCTCGAAGGCGGGGGCCACGGTCCTGGTGTTGAGCATCACATCGACCGAATTGCCGCTGCGGGCGGCCTCGGCGGTGATGACCAGGCTGTAGTTGCCGGCCTGAGGCGCGTGGATCAGGTAGTCGACATGGCTCTCGAGATGGAGCCACTTGACCTGCCCCTTGGACGCCTCGGTATAGGGCGCGAAGTTTTCCAGATAGGCCAGTGCGTCGAAGCTGCCGGGCACCTGGTTGCGGGCCTTGATGGCGGGCAGCAGGCCGTTGCGGATCTGGTCGAGGCACTGGATCTTGGGCGTGTCGGAGCGCGCGAGATCGGTCGTCAGCCCCCAGGTGCCGTACTGGGTGTCCCAGTTGCTGGCCCCGGCCGTGTACCACATGAACATCTGGCCGCCCGCCGCATACCAGCTGCTCAGATAGCGCTTGCAGATGTCGAGCAGGCGCGGGTCGAGGCTGGCGGCCTTCTTGGCCGCGATGCTGCCCTGGCCGAAGGTGTCCGCCCCCCCTTCGTAGGCGAAGAACGGCAGGCCGTACCAGCTGGCGAAGGCGACGTTCTTCTCGAAATAGGCCTGTCTGGGCATCGCGGTCACCGAGTCGCTCATGGCCTGCAGCACCGCGTCGGCGCTCAGGCCATCGACCTGCTGCAGGTTGCCGAGGTTGAAATACGGCGCGCCGGCAAAGGCATGGAAATAGCGCGCGGGCGGGCCATAGACGGCATCGATGAAGTCCAGCCCGAGCTGGGCCACATAGGTCTGCACCACCTGGCTCGCGAACACCGGGCGCACCGTGCTCATCATGGCGGCGTCGCCGTAGACGCCGCGGAAGATGTCGCTGATTTCCTTGCCGCGCTTGGCGATGCGCCGGTAGCCGATCACATCGACATGGGTCTTGCCATCGTAGGCCAGCACCGATTTCGGATTGTCGTAGAGCTCCTGGGTCGCGAGATCGCGGTTGGTCGCGAACTGGCGGAAGCTCGAATTCCAGAGCTCGTTGCTGTATTCGACGTAGATCTTGCTGCTGGCGTTGAGCGTCGATTTCAGCAGCCTGGCGAGCTGCAGCACATAGTCGTCGTCGGCGGCGGCGGGAATGTTGATCCAGATGTCCTTGCGCGTCTGGTTGGCCAGCGCGATCACATGCTCCCACGGCACGCCGGTCTCCGACCCGTGGGGACGGCCGGGCGGTGTGCGCGTGGCCCAGCTGGTGCCGGGGTTGCCGTTGGCGCGCAGCCACTCCATGAAGCGCAGCACCTTGAAGCGCTCGACATGGTCGATGAACTCCTGCGTGAACAGCGGCGGATTGAGGGCATCGTAGCCCGGCCGCACCACCTTCAGATCCTTGACGCCGACGCCGGTGTTCTTGAAGATCAGCACCATGTGCGCGCCACCGGGATTGTCGTCGTTGGGACCGCGCACCACGTCGGCGGTGGTGCGGTTGAGCGCCGCGTCGTAGCGCAGATTCTCCAGCCTGGTGTTGTATGAGGCATTCAGGCTCACGCTGGCCTTGCCGGTGAACGACAGCTTGTAAGTCCCCTCCATGCCGGGACGGGTCATCAGGAAGATGCCGAACTCGCCGGTCGGCCAGCCGTCGCTGCCGACCGGCACGATATCGGTCGGGCCACCCCAGGGGTGATCGGTCGGGCCGAAGGGACGCGCCTGCTTGACCAGATCGGCATAGACCGGGGTGTAGGCATAGTCGGTGATGTCGGGCAGGTTGGCGCCCAGGTAGTCGGCAGGCACCGGCACGGCCGTCTGGACCACGACCGACACCTGGTATCGCAGCAGCCGCATGGCGGGGGTCTGCCCCGTGCACTTGGACGCGACGGGGGCGCTGCGCTGGAGGTATTCGATCCGGTTGCCGGGCTCCACGGGCGTGATGCCCAGCACGAACCTGTCGCCCTTGAGCGCGCGCACCGGGGCCGTCTGCTTGACGCCATTCCAGTACAGGGTGCCAGCGCTGACCGAGAAGCACTGACCGGCATCATCGGCTCCGGCCACCCAGACGGGAGACAGCGTTTCCTGCCCGAGCGGGACGTTCTCGGCCTGGTACTTGTAGCGGTCCAGCACCTGATCGCGCCCGCCCGAGCTGTCGACCCATTGCGCGAGGTCCGGCTGGCGATAAAGCAGCTTGCCGTAGAACTGGTTCAGGTTGAGCGCGACCTGGCCGAAATCGACGCTCAGGGCCGCCTGCTGCAGCTGTTCGGTCACGCTGCGACCGAGTTTGATCGAGTTGTTGAGCTGGCCGTCATCGCCGAGGTCGGCGCCAAGCTCGCTCAGGAAGGCCGTGACGCCCCCCTCGTTCTTTCGCAGGTTGCCGACATGGGACACCAGGCCCGAAACCGCCGCCAGCGCCTGGTCGGCCTGGCGTGCCTGGCTCAGATCGAGCGCCATGAAGTTGCCTGGTGCGGTCGAGGTGCCGGAGAGCAGTTCGGTGCCATTGGCGATGCCCAGGGCATTGAACAGCTCGCGCTGCGCCTGGGCACGCGCCACGTTGAATGTCAGCGGGGTCTTGGCCGTGACCAGGGCTCGGATACGCTCGGTCACGGCATCGCTGAGCACGTTGACATTGACGGCCCGGTCCGCGCCGGCCGAGAGATTGCTCAGCCCGCGCAGCGCCACCCACTGCTCGCTCTTGCCGGTGACCTCGTTGAAATAATAGCCCTGGGCGGTCGTCTCGAGATAAGGGCTGCTGAACTTGCTAGTCGGGAAAAAGGTGCCCCGGTCATCCTTGGTCTCGTAGGTATAGCTCCTGCCATTGGGCGCCAGCGCGGTGGCGTCGAGCTCGTTGAGCGTGACCACCGAGCCTCGGGCCAGCGGGCCTTTCTGCGCCAGCCCGCTGTCGATCAGATAGCCATCGGCGGTCTGCCGCACCAAGTCATCCCCGCCGCCGCAAGCGGCGAGCGCTGCGATGACGGTCAACGCGATCGCTGTCCTCTCCCTCATGAACGATTCTCCTTTTCAGATTCGTTCATTTTCACTCATTCAGATAACTTTTTATTTTCAGAATCTTTCATTCTCCCCGAGGAAGCGCCACTGCCCCAACGGCAGATTGCCCAGCACGACGCGGCCGATGCGGATCCGCTTCAGACCCACCACATGCAGCCCGACCTGCTCGCACATGCGACGGATCTGGCGCTTCTTGCCCTCCTTGAGCACGAAGCGCAGCTGGTCCTCGTTCTGCCAGTCCACCTGTGCCGGTCGCAGCGGCTGGCCGTCCAGGCTCAGGCCGTGGCACAGCAGCGCCAGCCGCTCGGGCGGGAACACCGCCTGCGGGTTCTGCATCACCACGCCAACGCCCTTGGGACCGTTGGGCGCCCAGTGCACGCGCACCAGGTATTCCTTCTCGACCTCGGAGTCCTCGCCGATCAGCGTCTTGGCCACGCGACCGTCCTGCGTCAGGATCAGCAGTCCGGTCGAATCGATGTCGAGCCGGCCGGCCGGCGCCAGCCCGCGCGTGTGGCCGGCCTCGAAGCGGCGCGGCGCGCGGTCCTCCTGCCAGCGCGTGCGCGGCTGCACCAGCACGGCGGCGCTCTGGTGGCCGTCCTCGGGCAGGCCGCTGACATAGCCGATCGGCTTGTGCAGCAGGATGGTCACGCGCCCGCCCTGCTGGGCCGTGGCCTGCGGCGCGACCTCGATCCGGTCGAGCGCCGTGACCTGCTGGCCCATCTGAGCGGTCTGGCCGTTGACCTGGACCCAGCCGCGCTCGATCCACTCGTCGCCCTCGCGGCGCGAGCACAGGCCCAGGTCGGACAGGCGCTTGTTCAGGCGCACCGGCTCGCTGTCGGACAGCAGGCTCGAACGCCGGGGCGCGGCTGGCCGCGGCTGGGACGGCTGGGGACGCGCAGCCGCTGGCTGGGGACGGAAAGACGGCGGTTTCTCAGCAGACGCGCGGGACGCCGCCGGACGGGCGGCTGCGGCCGTATCGCGCCAGTCGCGGGCCGGCGGGCGGGCGGCCCGGGTCGGCGCGGGGGTCGGTTTCTTGGGCAGGGACAGGGTCTTGGACATGAGCGGCTCGCTGGTGCGTGAGGTTGAAATGTAGCAAGACCCGGCGGTTGCGGGCACCGCCGCCTCGATCCGCCACGCCTGACACGGCCCGACGACGCGGCCGGACGGCAAGGCCCCGGATTCAGCGCGGCGGTCGGCTCAAGGGAGCTTTTGCTCTACCATCACCAAATCACTAACCAGGAGATGACATGAAACGTCTGACCATACTCGCACTCTCGATGCTGGCCGGCCTGGCCCAGGCGCAAAGCTTCCCGAGCAAGAACATCAGCATCGTCGTGCCTTTCGCGGCCGGCGGCCCGACCGACCGCGTCGCGCGCGATCTGGCAGAGTCCCTGCGCAAGCCGCTGGGCGCGACCATCGTGATCGAGAACGCGGCGGGCGCCGGCAGCACGATCGGCACCGCCAAGGTCGCGCGCGCCGCGCCTGACGGCTACACCCTGCTGCTGACGCACATCGGCATGGCGTCGGCGCCGGGTCTGTACCGCAAGCTGGCCTACAAGCCGTTGGAGGACTTCGAGTACCTCGGCATCATCAACGACGTGCCGATGACGCTGATCGGCAAGCCGCAGCTGCAGGCCAGCACCTACCGCGACTTCGAGAACTACATCCGGTCCAACTCCGGCAAGCTCAACCTCGCCCACGCCGGCCTGGGCTCGGCCTCGCACCTGTGCGGCCTGATGTGGCAGCACGCGATCAAGCTCAACACCGCGATGACCACCGTGCCCTTCGGCGGCACGGCGCCCGCCATGACGGCGCTGATGGGCGGCCAGGTCGACGTGATGTGCGACCAGACCACCAACACCACCAGCCAGATCGAGGCCGGCCGCGTCAAGGCCTTCGCGGTCACGACCGCCAAGCCGCTGAGCAACCACAAGCTGCTGAAGGATTACCCGACGCTGGCCGAGATGGGGCTGAAGAACTTCAACCTGACGATCTGGCACGGCCTCTATGCCCCCAAGGGCACGCCAGCCGCCGTGACCAAGAAGATCAACGACGCGCTCAAGGTGGCGCTCAAGGACCCCGAGTTCATCAAGCGCCAGGAAGCGCTGGGCGCCATCGTCGCGACCGACAAGCGGATCGAGCCGGCCGAGCACAAGGCCTTCGTCGCCGACCAGATCACCAAGCTCAAGACCGTGATCGACGCCGCCGGCCAGTACGCCGACTGATCGCGCCAGACAGGAGTCCGCGCGCGGCGGACCCCCTCCCAGCCCCGGCCCGCGTCGGGGCTTTTTCGTGGCCGGCTCAGACGCCCCAGATGATCTCGGTGCGTTCGCGCAGGCTGTGCTTGAGCAAGTCGATGAAGGGCGTGACGCGCACGCGCAACGTGATGCGGTTCGGATCGGGCGTGTCGTCGCCACGCGCGAGCGCCTCCTGGACCTCGCGCTGGTGCTCGGCTTCCTCCTCGAACACCGCGTCCTGCAGGGTCTTGACCGCGCCCGGAATCTGCTCGGGCAGGATGATGCCCGGCCCCGAGGGGTTCTTGCCGAGGATCTCGAGCAACTGCCGGCCGTTGGGCTCCAGCATCACGACATCGCCACTGGCCTTGGACTTGAAGCGGTACAGCATGATCGTTTTCTCCTTGTCTCGCTGCTATCGAGGCTTGCCTGACGAGCCCATTGTGGCACCGTTGCGCCACGCCGGGCAACCCCCGCGGACGGCATGCAGCCAGGGTCGGGAAAGCCTTGCCGGCGCGGCTGACCAGACGAAAAAACGGCCCGCCAGCCTGGGCTGGACGGGCCGTCCGGTCATGCCGGGCCCATGGCTAGGGAGCGATCAGCGGTTGTAGGCGGTTTCGCCGTGGCTGCTGATGTCCAGACCCTCGCGCTCGGATTCCTCGCTGACGCGCAGACCGACCAGCAGGTCCACCACCTTGTAGGCGACCACCGAGACCACGCCCGACCAGAGGACGGTCAGCAGCACGGCCTTGGCCTGGATCCAGACCTGGGCGGCGATCGAGTAATCGGCGGCGGTCACCATGGTCGCGGTGGACCAGTCGGCGACGAAGCCGGGGCCACCGAGGGCCGGGCTGTTGAAGACGCCGGTCAGCAGGGCACCCAGGATGCCGCATACGCCATGCACGCCGAACACGTCGAGCGAGTCGTCCGCGCCGAGCAGCTTCTTGAGACCGTTGACGCCCCACAGGCCGGCAAAGCCGGACAGCAGGCCGATCACCAGCGCGCCACCGATGCCGACGTTGCCGGCGGCCGGGGTGATGGCCACCAGACCGGCGACGGCGCCGGACGCGGCACCCAGCATCGAGGCCTTGCCACGCAGCAGGGCTTCACCCAGCGACCAGGACAGCACGGCGGCGGCCGTGGCGGCGAAGGTGTTGATGAAGGCCAGGCCGGCGAAGCCGTTGGCTTCCAGCGCCGAGCCGGCGTTGAAGCCGAACCAGCCCACCCACAGCAGCGAGGCGCCGACCATGGTCAGGGTCAGGCTGTGCGGGGCCATCGATTCGCGACCGTAACCGACGCGCTTGCCCACCATGTAGGAGCCGACCAGGCCCGCGACGGCGGCGTTGATGTGCACCACGGTGCCTCCCGCGAAGTCGAGCGCGCCCCACTGCCAGATCAGGCCGGCCTTACCGGTCATCTCGTCGATCACTTCCTTGCCGGTGTAGGCGTCCGGGCCCATCCAGAACCAGACCATGTGCGCGACCGGCAGGTAGCTGAAGGTGAACCAGATCGCGGTGAACAGCAGCACGGCCGAGAACTTCATGCGCTCGGCGAAGGCACCCACGATCAGCGCGCAGGTGATGCCCGCGAAGGTGGCCTGGAAGGCGGCGAAGACGATCTCCGGAATCACGACGCCCTTGCTGAAGGTCGCGGCATTGGCGAAGGTGCCGGCGGCGTTGTCCCAGATGCCCTTCATGAACAGCCGGTCGAGACCGCCGATGAAGCTGCTGCCCTCGGTGAAGGCCAAGCTGTAGCCGTAGATGAACCACAGCACGACCGCGAGCGAGAACACCACCATGACCTGCATCAGGACGCTGAGCATGTTCTTGCTGCGCACCAGACCGCCGTAGAACAGGGCCAGGCCGGGGACGGTCATCAGGATCACCAGCAGGGTGGAGACCATCATCCAGGCGGTGTCACCCTTGTTGGGCACCGGGGCCGCCGCCGCGACAGCGGCCGTGGCTTCCGCCACCTGGGCGACGGCCGCGCTGGCCGCACCGCCATCCTGCGCGAGGGCGGCGGTCGCCCCCAGCGCCAAACCTAGACTCAATAACGACTTGTTCATGTCCGTGATCTCCTGATGGAATAAAGATTCAGAGTGCCTCGGAGCCGGTCTCGCCGGTGCGGATGCGCACGACTTGCTCGATCGGGAAGACGAAGATCTTGCCGTCGCCGATCTTGCCGGTGCGGGCCGCGCCTTCGATCGCCTCGATTACCTGATCGACCACCTCGTCCGCCACCGCCGCCTCGACCTTGACCTTGGGCAGGAAATCGACCACGTACTCAGCGCCCCGGTAGAGCTCGGTGTGACCCTTCTGGCGCCCGAAACCCTTGACTTCGGTCACGGTGATGCCCTGCACGCCGATCTGGGACAGCGCCTCGCGCACCTCGTCGAGCTT
>JBDLVJ010000080.1:0-2673 GCA_039804875.1 Pseudomonadota bacterium
ACCGTCAGCCCCTGTCCGAGCGTTCCTACTGGGATACCTCGCTCTCGGCGAGCTGGGGCAACCGCGACTACATGCGCAGCCACTACGGCATTCCCGCCTCGGCGCCGCGCGCGCCCTACCAGATCGACGGCGGTGTCGAGGGCCTGGGCCTGGGCCTGGGCTACACGACGGCGCTCAATCACAACTGGGTGGGCTATGCCGGCCTGAGCCTGTCGCGGCTGCTGGACGACGCCGGGCGCAGTCCGGTGGTCGGCACGAGCCAGGTCTGGGGCGCCAGCATGGGCCTGGCCTACCGCTATTGAGCGCGTGCCCGCCAGCCCCGGCCCGGCAGGGTCAGCGGGGGCCCCTGGTTCCGCCCCCGGTCAAGGTCAGCGAATCACCATGGCGCTGAAGGGCCAGACATAGGCTTGCAGCGTGACAAAGATGCCGACCAGGCAGGCCAGCGCGATCGAATGGAAGAACACATAGCGCAGGATGTCGCCCTCGTGGTTGAACCAGCGCGTGGCCGTGGAGGCGACGACGATGGACTGGGCGTCGATCATCTTGCCCATCACGCCGCCCGAGCTGTTGGCCGCGCCCATCAGGTTGGGCGACAGGCCGAGCTGTTCGGCCGCGACCTTCTGCATGCCGCCGAACAGCACGTTGGAGGCGGTGTCGGAGCCGGTCATGGCCACGCCGATCCAGCCCATCAGGGTGCCGAAGAACGGATACAGCATGCCGGTGCCGGCGAACGCCAGGCCCAGCGTGGTGTCGGTGCCCGAGTAGCGCGTCAGCGTGCCCAGGGCCAGCATCAGCACGATGGTCAGCAGCGAGTAGCGCACCAGCCAGAAGGTGCGGAAGAAGGTGGCCACGATCTCCAGCGGCTTGTACTTCATGACCAGCGCGCCGATCACGGCCGCCAGCAGGATGCCGGAGCCGGTGGCCGACAGCAGGTTCAGCACGTAGACGGCGGACTCGGGATGCGGAGTCGGCACGACCGGCGGCATCTTCATGATCAGGTTGTGCAGGCCGTCGATCGGGAACTTGGGCGCGTACAGGCCGTTGAGGTAGTTCTTGACGTCGGGCAGGCCCCAGACGAAGACGAACACGGTCAGGATCGCCCACGGCGTCCAGGCCTGGATCAGCTCGGCGCGCGTGTACTGCTTGACCGCCACGGCGGGCTTGGCCTCGCCGCCATCGGTCTCATGACCCTTGAGCGAGGGCGAGGTCCAGATCTTCTTGGGCTGCCAGACGCGCAGGAACAGCACCAGCGAGACCATCGAGACGATCGCGGCGATGATGTCGACCAGCTCGGGACCGATGAAGTTCGACACCAGGTACTGCGGGATCGCGAAGCTCAGGCCGGTGACCAGGATCGCGGGCCAGATCTCCATCATCGCCTTGCGACCGGCGAAGGCCCAGATCAGCCAGAACGGTACCATCAGCGAGAACAGCGGCAGCTGGCGACCGATCATCGCGGTCACTTCCATCAGGTCGTAGCCGTGGACCTTGGCCAGGGTGATCACCGGGGTGCCGAGCGCGCCGAAGGCGACCGGGGCGGTGTTGGCGATCAGCGACAGGCCGGAGGCGGCCAGCGGCGAGAAGCCCAGGCCGATCAGGATGCCGGCCGTCACGGCCACCGGGGTGCCGAAGCCGGCCGCGCCCTCGAAGAAGGCGCCGAAGCAGAAGGCGATCAGCAGCAGCTGCAGGCGGCGGTCCGGGGTGATGCCCGAGAGCGAATCCTGCAGGATCTTGAAGCTGCCGTTCTGCTCGGCCAGTTGCTGCAGGAAGATGATGTTGAGCACGATCCAGCCGATCGGCAGCAGGCCGACGAAGCCGCCATAAAGGGCCGCCGTCCCGGCCATGCCGGCCGGCATGCCGTAGGCGAAGACGGCGACCGCCAGCGCGGCCAGCAGTCCGAGTCCGGCCGCGATGTGCGCCTTGATGTGTAGGAATCCCAGCGCCACCAGCATCACCGCCACCGGGATGGCCGCCAGCAGGGTCGAGATGAACATGTTCCCGAATGGGTCGTATATTTGTTGCCAAACCATGGTGGTCTCCTTCGAACGAAAAAAGTGGTCCCTCGGGCCCGGCGGGCCCGATGAAGATACGGATTGAGGAAAGAAAACGGGGCGGGCGTCAGCAGTGCATCGGCGACTCTTCGCGGGTGCAGACTTCGAGCAGATAGGCTATCGAGCGGTAGGGGCGTCCGGTTTCCGCCGTCAGGCCGATCTCGCAGGTGCGGTTGGTCGAGACCCCCTGGCAGCATTTGCCGGGCAGGGCGTCGTGTACCCGTCGCAGCGCGTGGACGTTGAGTTCGGGCACGACGAAGCCCCGGTCGCCGCCAAAGCCGCAGCAGGTCACGCCAGCCGGTTCGATCACTTCGTCCACGCAGGCGCGCAGCAGCTCGCGCAGCTTGCCATCCGACTGGGTCCGGCGCACGCTGCAGTTGACATGCAGCGCCAGCGGTCCGGGCTGGCGCACCACGCGCAAACGGGGCAGCAGGGCGTCCAGGGCGAACTCGTGGAAGTCGTACACCGCCAGCCGGCCGGCCAGCAGTTCCTGCACCCTGACCGTGCAGCTGCTGGCATCCATCAGCACCGGGTGGTAGCCGCCCTGGCCGTCATCCGCCGCCTGCAACAGGGCGTCGGTCAGGGCTTGCGCCATGGCGTCCGCCTCGGCGGCCAGGCCCTT
>JBDLVJ010000081.1:0-3269 GCA_039804875.1 Pseudomonadota bacterium
CGACTGGGTGCTGGCCAAGCTGCTTCAACTGGAGCAGGCCAGCCGGCTGGGGCCGGCCCCCGGCGAGTGGCGCCAGGGGGCGGTCCTGCCCTGTCTGGGGCGCGGGCTGGTGCTGGAACTCGATCCCCAGCCTTTTCCCGATCCCGATCCCGAACCTGGCTCCGAGGCGCTGGCCGCCGTCCTGGCCGCCGTCCTGGCCGCCGGGCGCTTGCGGCTGGCGCTGGCGCGCGAGGCCGGACCCGAACCGGTGCGCGCCCTGGCCCAGGCCTGGTTGATGCGCGTGGCCCGGCAGGTCTTCCTCGGGCGGCTGGACCATTTCGCCCCGCTGCTGGGCGTGCGCTATCGCCGGCTCACGCTGTCGAGCGCGGCCACCCGCTGGGGCAGCGCGAGCGCCGATGGCAACCTGCGGCTCAACTGGCGCCTGGTGCACCTGGAGCTGGAGCTGATCGATTACGTGGTGGTGCATGAACTCAGTCACCTGCGCGAGATGAACCACGGCCCGGCCTTCTGGCGCGTGGTCGCCAGCGTGATGCCCGACCACGAGCAGCGGCGCCAGCGGCTCCGGCGGGTGCGGCTGGCGCCCTGAGCCCGGGGTCGTCCGCCGCCCGGTCTTGTGCCAGGCCGCGTGGCTTCGGTAATATCGGAGCATGAGCCTTACCTTGCACCACCTGATCGAGAACAACCGCGCCTGGGCCGCCCAGATGGAGCGCGAGCGGCCCGGCTTCTTCGAGAAACTGTCGCATCAGCAAAGTCCCAAGTACCTCTGGATCGGCTGCTCCGACAGCCGGGTGCCGGCCAACGAGATCACCGGCCTCGATCCGGGCGAGGTGTTCGTGCACCGCAACGTCGCCAACGTGGTCGTGCATTCGGACCTCAACGCCCTGTCGGTGATCCAGTACGCGGTCGACATGCTCAAGGTCGAGCACATCATGGTGGTCGGGCATTACGGCTGTGGCGGCGTGCTGGCCACGCTGCGCGGCGCGCGCGTGGGCCTGGTCGACAACTGGCTGCGCCATGTGCACGACGTCAAGCTGCGCCATCGCCGCCGGCTCGACCATCTGCCGGTGGCCGTGCAGGAGGACGTGCTGTGCGAGATGAACGTGATCGAACAGGTCGGCAACGTCGCGCTGTCCAACGTGATGCAGGATGCCTGGAGCCGGGGCCAGAAAGTCGCGGTCCATGGCTGGTGCTACGGGCTCAAGGACGGCCTGGTCAAGGATCTTGACGTGAGCATGAGCCAGTCCGGCGAGGTGGTCCAGGTGTTCCGCAACGCGATCCGGCGCTACCCGCGCGGCGCCTGAGCGTCGCTCCCGTCCGGCGGCCTGGTCCGGCGCGACCGGGTTCGCCTGCTACCATGTCAGATTGCGATCGACGCTGCCGAGCGTCGGGCCTTCAGCCTGTGCTGAACGGATGTGGCTGGTGCCGCATTGCCGCCTGACTGGCTCATTTTTCATCAAATTGAAAACCGTATCGATATGAGCCTTGCTCCCACGTTTCCGAAAGGTCTGCGCATTCTGGTGGTCGACGACAACGCGGATGATCGCCGCCTGCTGACCGACTGTCTGCGTGCGCAGGGCTATCGGCTCTATGTGGCGGAGGATGGCCACGACGGCGTCGAGAAGGCGCGCCTGATGCAGCCCGATCTGATCATGCTCGATGTGTCGATGCCGGTCTGTGACGGGGTCGCGGCCTGCCGTCTGCTCAAGACCGACTCGCGCACCGCCGCCATTCCGGTGATCTTCCTGACCGCCGCCGCCCAGGCCGAGGACCGGGTACGCGGCCTGATGGTGGGGGCGGTCGACTACATCGCCAAGCCCTTCGATTTCGACGAGGTCCGGCTGCGGGTCAGCATCCATCTGCAGGCCTGGCGTCACTTGGCCCCGGAGCCGGCCCGTGTCGCGTCCTCCCCGCCTTCGATGCGCTCGCCCGATAGCGGCGAGCCGGCCTCCAACGTCGATTCGCTGGTGTTCCGCGCCGCCCAGCGGCTGTTGCATGACGACCTGGCGCAGCCGCCCGATCTGGCCAGCTTGGCCAAGGCCGTCGGCACCAACACGCGCCGCCTCAACGAGGCCTTTCGTCATTGCGCCGGCGCGACCGTGTTCGAATACCTGCGCGAGGCCCGCATGGAGCAGGCGCGCAAGCTGCTGCGTGAAAGCAGCCTGGCGGTGCAGGTGATCGCCAACGACCTGGGCTACGACAATCCCGCCAATTTCGCGACCGCCTTCCGGACCCGTTTCGGCCTCTCGCCGCGCGACTACCGCAAGGCGCCCGAGGACGAGCTGCCCGGCCAGGGTCCGATCCCACAGACATGACTCGGGTCCGGCTGCGCCGCCTGTTGCTGGCGCTGCTTGCCGGCTGGTGTTGCTGTGGCTGGGCGCGGGCACAGGGGCTGGACTTGGCCGCGCTGCCGTCCCGGGTCGGGCTGGCGCCGCATTTTCAGGTGCTGCTCGATGCCGATGCCCGGCTCCAGCCGGAGTCGGTCCTGAACCATGCTGACTGGCGGCCGGCCACGTTTCAGCTGCTGAACCAGGGCAGCACGGCCGCGGCGCTCTGGCTGCGGCTCGATCTGCGCAACGGTGGCCGCGAGCCCTTGACGCGCTGGCTGGCGCTGGGCAATCCGCGCCTGGAATGGGTCGACTTGTATCGCTTCGATCCCGAGCGGGGCCGGCTGCTCGACACCAGCCAGGCGGGCATGGCCTACCCGCCCCCGGTGCCGCTGGCGCGTGGCATCGATGCCGTCTTCGGGCTGACGCTGGCGCCTGGCGAGCGCGCGCGCCTGCTGCTGCGCGTGCGCAGCCGCACCGTCATGGCGATGCAGCCCGAGCTCTGGGAGCCGCTGGCCTACCTCGACCAGAAGCAGTTCGACGACCTGCTTTATCTGCTGCCGATCGGGGTGGTGTTCGGCCTGATGCTGTATCTGTTGGCCAATACCCTGGCGCGCGGCAACCGGATGCTGTTCCTGCTGGCGTTGTGGCTCGGGCTCGGGACGCTCTACGACCTGGCCTTCCACGGTTACCTGCGCCGCTACCTGACACCCGAGGGCAGCGACCTGGCGGCCCGCCTGCCGCATCTGCTCGGACTGCTGTCGGCCTTGATGCTGTTGTTTTACATGCAGGCTTACCTTGGCATGAGGCGGCGCCGCTTCTGGCGCCTGTTCTTCCCGGCGGTCGGGGTCGGGCTGGCGGTCTTCGCGTGCTCGACCCTGTTTGGCGACCTGCGCGGCTCGATCGCGTCCTCGATGCTGTTGCTGACCCTGTTCTACCTGACCT
>JBDLVJ010000082.1:0-5044 GCA_039804875.1 Pseudomonadota bacterium
AGCCAGCGGCCGGCGTCGTGGTAGCTCAGGGTCGCGATCTGCGGCAGCGGAGCCGGCGAACCATCGGGCAACACCGCTTCGTCGGGACGCCACATGACCCAGCAGCAGGGCCGGGGCGAACTGAGGTTGAGGTAATAACCCTCGGTGTCGTCGGGATGCAGCTCGAGCGCCAGGCCCGGGTAGAGCCAGTGGCTGGCCGCATCCGGTTGGTCGGGTTCGGCCGCTGCGGGCTCGAGCGGCAGCGGACCGGCCGCTGCCGGCAGGCCCAGCTGCTCAAGCGCCTCGCCACTCAGCACATCGGCCAGCACCCAGCGCCAGCTCTGCCAGCGGCGCATCGGTCCGCTTACGGGCTCGCGCCGCATCACCACGGCGACCTCGACCCGGTTCGGCGCGCCAGCCGGCATGGCTCAGCTGTCCTTGGAGATGGTGATGGTCGGGAACTTGGACGAGAAGTCCTTGGCCCGCTCCGCCACCTTGACCGCGACCTGGCGCGCCACCGCCTTGTAGAGCGCGGCGACCTCGCCGTCCGGGTCGGCGACCACGGTCGGGCAGCCGCTGTCGGCCTGCTCGCGGATCTGCAGCTTGAGCGGCAGCGCACCGAGGTAGTCGAGGCCGAGCTCGGCCGCCATGCGCTGGCCACCGTCGGCGCCGAACAGGTGCTCGACATGGCCGCAGTTGGCGCAGACATGGACCGCCATGTTCTCGACCACGCCCAGGATCGGCACGCCGACCTTCTCGAACATCCTGACGCCCTTGCGCGCGTCAAGCAGGGCGATGTCCTGCGGCGTGGTCACGATCACGGCGCCGGTGATCGGCACCCGCTGGCTCAGTGACAGCTGGATGTCGCCGGTGCCGGGCGGCATGTCGACGATCAGGTAGTCGAGGTCCTTCCAAGCGGTCTGGCGCAGCAGCTGATCGAGCGCCTGGGTCGCCATCGGGCCGCGCCAGATCATGGCCTCGTCCTTGTCGACCAGGAAGCCGATCGAGTTGACCTGCACGCCGTAGTTCTGCAGCGGCTCCATCAGCTTGCCGTCCAGGCTCTCGGGGCGGCCGGTGATGCCCATCATGGTGGGCTGGCTCGGGCCGTAGATGTCGGCGTCGAGGATGCCGACGCGCGCGCCCTCGGCGGCCAGCGCCAGCGCCAGGTTGGCGGCGGTGGTGCTCTTGCCCACGCCGCCCTTGCCGGAAGCGACCGCGATGATGTTCTTGACACCCGGCAGCAGCGCCACGCCGCGCTGGACCGCGTGCGCGGTCACCACGGTCCGGAGCGCGACCGAGACATTGCCGACGCCGGCGACGCCGCGCGCGGCCTGGACCAGCGCCTCGCGCAGGGCCGGGATCTGGCTTTGCGCCGGGTAGCCGAGCTCGACCTCGAAGGCGACGCTGTCGCCCTTGACTTGCAGGTGGCGCAGGGCCTTGGTGGATACGAAATCCTTGCCGGTGTTGGGGTCGGTGACGGTTTGCAGCGCTTGCAGCAGCGCCTGTTGGTCGATGGCCAAGTTTTTTCTCCAGCTGAACATGGGCCGATTGTGCCCTCAAGCCACATCAGACCCGATACCCATGTCCCCAGCGGGTACCGGGGCAATGGCGGCGCGCGCACCGATAAAATCATCGGCTTAGTCAACGCCGACAGGTTCAAACCGCATGCCCAGTCAGAATCGCCGCTTCTTCGTCACCACCGCCCTGCCCTACGCCAACGGCAACTTCCACATCGGCCACATCATGGAGTACATCCAGGCCGACATCTGGGTGCGCCTGCGTCGCCTGCAGGGCCACGAGGTGCATTTCGTCGGCGCCGACGACGCGCATGGCGCGCCGATCATGATCGCAGCCGAAAAGGCCGGCATCACGCCGCAAGCTTTCGTCGCCAACATCGCGGCCGGCCGCGCCCAGTACCTCGACGGCTTCAACGTCAGGTTCGACAACTGGAGCTCGACCGACAGCCCCGAGAACCACGAGCTGGCGCGGCAGATCTACCGCGACCTGAAGGCCAACGGCCTGATCAGCAGCAAGACGATCGAACAGTTCTTCGACCCCGAGAAGGGCATGTTCCTGCCCGACCGCTTCATCAAGGGCGAATGCCCGAAATGCGGCGCCAAGGACCAGTACGGTGACAGTTGCGAGAGCTGCGGCGCGGTCTACGCGCCGACCGAGCTCAAGAACCCCTACTCGGCGCTGTCGGGCGCGACGCCGGTGCTGCGCAGCTCCGAGCATTACTTCTTCCAGCTCAGCGACCCGCGCTGCATCGAGTTCCTCGAGAACTGGACCTCCGAGTCCGGCCGGCTGCAGCCCGAGGTGCTCAACAAGATCAGGGAATGGTTCGCCAAGGACGAGGAAGGCCAGGGGGGCCTGGGCGACTGGGACATCAGCCGCGACGCGCCCTACTTCGGCATCGAGATCCCCGACCTGCCCGAGGGCTCGCCGCGCAAGTACTTCTATGTCTGGCTCGACGCGCCGATCGGCTATCTGGCCTCGCTGAAGAACTACCTCGGCAAGATCGGCGTCGATTACGACCGCTACATCGCCGACCCGGCGGTCGAGCAGGTGCACTTCATCGGCAAGGACATCACCTACTTCCACACCCTGTTCTGGCCCGCGATGCTGCATTTCAGCGGCCGCAAGACGCCGAGCCAGATCAACGTGCACGGTTTCATCACCGTCAACGGCGGCGAGAAGATGAGCAAGAGCCGAGGCACCGGCATCGATCCGCTGAAATACCTCAAGCTCGGCATGAACCCCGAGTGGCTGCGCTACTACCTGGCGGCCAAACTCAACAGCCGCAACGAGGACGTCGATTTCAACCCGGACGACTTCGCGGCCCGCGTCAACTCGGACCTGGTCGGCAAGTACATCAACATCGCGTCACGCGCGGCCGGCTTCCTGTCCAAGCGCTTTGGCGGCCAGCTCGCGGCCGTGTCGCCCGATGGCGAGACCCTGCTCGACCAGCTGCAGACCACCGTGGGTTCGATCGTCGAGCTCTACGCCGAGCGCGAGTACGGCAAGGCGATCCGCGAGGTGATGGCGCTGGCCGATCGCGTCAACGAGTATGTCGACGCCAACAAGCCCTGGGAGCTGGCCAAGAAGGAAGGCATGGAAGCACGGCTGCAGGATGTCTGCAGCACCTGCGTCGAGGCCTTCCGCGTGCTGACCGCGCTGTTGAAGCCGGTGCTGCCGGCGCTAGCCGCCAGCGTCGAGGCCTTCTTGCAATGCGCGCCGCTGGACTTCGACAACGCGACGCGGGCGCTGGGCGCCGGTCACGTGATCGGCAACTACCAGCACCTGATGCAGCGCGTCGACGTCAAGCTGCTCGAGGCGCTGTTCGAGCCGCCGGCCGCGCCCGAGCCGGAAAAAATCAGCCCGGGCGGCGAGGCCATCGCGCCGACCATCGGCATCGACGACTTCAGCAAGGTCGACCTGCGCATCGCGCGGATCGAGAACTGCGAGCCGGTCGAGGGTTCGACCAAGCTGCTGCGCCTGACGCTCGACGTCGGCGAGGGCCGGATGCGCAATGTCTTCTCCGGCATCGCCTCGATGTACAAGCCCGAGGACCTGATCGGCAAGCTGACCGTGATGGTCGCCAACCTGGCGCCGCGCAAGATGAAGTTCGGCGTCAGCGAGGGCATGGTGCTGGCCGCCAGCCACGCCGACGAGAAGGCCCAGCCCGGCATCCATGTGCTGCAGCCCTGGCCGGGCGCGCAGCCGGGCATGCGCATCCACTGACAAACCCCGAGTGACCCCAAGGGCGGCAGGGTTTAAAGTGACGGGCCATGAACCTGCCGCCACTTGCCCGCTTCCGCCCCCGACTGCTCGACGACCTGCGCGGCTATGACCGACACCGGCTGGCGCAGGATGCCGGCGCCGGGCTGACGGTCGGCATCGTCGCCTTGCCGCTGGCGATGGCGTTCGCGATCGCCAGCGGCCTCAAGCCCGAGGCCGGCCTGTGGACCGCGATCATCGGCGGCCTGCTGGTGTCGCTGCTCGGCGGCAGCTCGGTGCAGATCGGCGGCCCGGCTGGCGCCTTCATCGTCATCGTCTACGGCATCGTCGAGCGTCATGGCCTGGGCAGCCTGCTGATCTCGACCAGCGCCGCAGGCTTGCTGTTGTTCCTGATGGGCCTGCTCAAGCTCGGCAATCTGGTGCGCTATGTGCCGGTCAGCCTGGTGATCGGCTTCACCAACGGCATCGCGGTGCTGATCGCGCTGTCGCAGCTGCGCGACCTGCTCGGCCTGCGGATCGACAGGATGCCGGCCGACTTCTTCAACCAGATCGGCACCCTCTGGCGCCACCTAGACAGCCTCAACCCCCATGCCCTCGGGCTCGGGGCGCTCTGCGTGCTCGGGCTGTTCGTCTGGCCCCGGCTCTGGGCCAGCGAATCGGCGTTCCGGCTGCAGCTCGAGCGGCTGCAGGGCGCCAGCGCGCTGCGCGCGACCTCGCGCCTGCCGGCCCCGATCGTCGCACTGGTGACGCTGACGCTGCTGGCCTGGGTGCTGCAACTGCCGGTCGAGACCGTGGGCTCGCGCTTCGGCGGCATCCCGCAAAGCCTGCCGACCCTGGCCCTGCCCGACTTCAGCTGGACCAGCGTCAAGCAGCTCGTGACGCCAACGCTGACCATCGCCGCCCTGGGCGCGATCGAGTCGCTGCTGTGCGCGCGCGTGGCCGACCAGCTGCGCCCCGGCGCCAAGCACGACCCGAACCAGGAGCTGATGGCGCAGGGCGTGGCCAACTTCGTCGTGCCCTTCTTCGGCGGCATGCCGGTGACCGGCACCATCGCGCGCACCGTCACCAACATCCGCGCCGGCGCCGGCTCGCCGGTGGCCGGCCTCGTGCATGCCCTGGCGCTGGCGCTGGTGGTGCTGCTGGCCGCGCCGCTGGCCAGCCATGTGCCGCTGGCGGTGCTGGCCGGCGTGCTGCTGTTCGTGGCCTGGAACATGGGCGAGTGGCGCGAGTTCGTCCGCCTCAGGCAGTTCAGCCCGCACTACCGGCTGATGCTGCTGTCGACTTTTCTGGTCACGGTGGTGTTCGACCTGACGCTGGCGGTCGAGCT
>JBDLVJ010000083.1:0-4164 GCA_039804875.1 Pseudomonadota bacterium
ACGAAGCGCTCGGGCGCCGGCTGGTCGAAGCCGTACAGCCGCTCGATCTCGGCGATACGCTCGGCGTCCACGCCCTGGCGCCCGCGGTAGCCCGCGCCAGCCACGGTTGCGCCTTCGCCGCCGCTGTCGCGCCCCTGCAACTGGGCGACCATCTGCTCGACCGGGCCGCCCGGCACGAACTGGATCACGACGAAGGTCAGCAGCAGCACGCCCAACAGGGTCGGCACCATCAGCAGCAGCCGCTTGAGCAGGTAGTTCAACATGATGAAAAAATCAGCGACCGGCCCGGTTGGCCGGACTGGCCCACCAGATCGACAGCACCCAGGCCTCGGGCTGATAGTAGCGCGGCAACTGGCCCGGGCGCTCGAAGCGGCCGGCGCGCCAGGCGATCCGGTGCACGCTGCCGTACCAGTGCGGCACTGCGTAGTGGCCGTGACGCAGCACGCGGTCGAGCGCGCGCAGCGCCGCGACCAGCTGCGGGCGCCGGCGCGCGGCCACGGCGCGCTCGATCAGCGCATCGACCACCGGGTCGCGCACCCCCATCAGGTTGGCCGAGCCCTCGATGGCGGCGGCGCGCGAACCAAAGCGCTCAAGCAGCTCGGCACCGGGCGCCTCGCTGCCCACGGTCCGGCTGCTGATCAGCTCGAAGTCGAAGCGGTCGAGGCGCTTTTGCAGCAGCGCGAAATCGAGCACCTTGTGCCTGGCCGAGATGCCGAGCTTCTCTAGGTTCTTGGCCAAGGGCGTGAAGACCCGTCCCAGCGCACCGCTGTTGTCGATGAACTCGATCGTGAACGCCTCGCCGCGCGCGTTGCGCAAGGCGCCATCGCGGTAGGTCCAGCCGGCCTGCGCCAGCAGCTCGCGCGCGCGCCGCAGGTGGTCGCGCAGCATCTGGCCCGAGTCCGGGTCGAGGCTGGTGACGGGCGGCAGCGGCACCGGCTGCTCGAACACGGCTGCCGGCAGCCGGCCGCGCCAGGGCGCGAGCAGCGCGAGCTCGTCGGCGCCGGGCAGGCCACGGGCCTCGAAGTCGCTGGCGACGAAATAGCCACGGACACGGGTGTAGGCCTGAAAGAACAGCTGGCGGTTCATCCACTCGAAGTCCAGCGCCAGGCCGATCGCCTCGCGCACGCGCGGGTCGCTGAATTTCGCCAGCCGGCTGTTGAACAGGAAACCCTGGAAGTCGCCCGCGTTGCCATGCGCCAGCTCCTCCTTGACCAGCTGGCCGCGCTCGAAGGCGCGCCCCTGGTAGGCCTTGGCCCACTCGCGCGCGATAAAGGCCTGGATGTAGTCGAACTCGCCGGCCTTGAAGGCCTCGAGCTGGGCCGTGCTGTCCTGGTAGAGCCGGTAGGTGATGCGGTCGAAGTTGTACATGCCGCGCCGGACATTGAGACCGGCTGCCCACCACTCGGGATCGCGCCGGTAGCTGATGTCGCGCCCGAAGCCCCGGCCCTCGACCCGGTAGGGGCCGGAGCCGATCGGCGGCTCAGCCACGATCCGGTCCAGGGTCTGGCGCTGCCCGCCCGCCAGGCCCCATTGGCGGCTGAACACCGGCAGGCTGCCCGCGATCAAAGGCAGCTCGGCGCTGGCGCGCGCGAAATCGAAGCGCAGCAGGCGCTCGCCCAGCACGGTCGCGCGCCGGACATCGGCGAAATAGCTGCGGAACTGCGGCGCCGAGTGCGGGCCGGTCAGGCTGTCGAAGGAATGCTTGACGTCGGCGGCCAGCACCGGCTCGCCATTGTGAAAGCGCGCCTTCGGATTGAGCCTGAAGGTCGCCGACAGCCCGTCGGCGGCCACGCTGACATCATCGGCCAGCAGGCCGTAGCCGGTGTTGGGCTCGTCGAGCGATCCGGTCAGCAGGGTCTCGAGCAGCAGGGCGTTGAGGCCGGGCGGCGCGGTGCCCTTGAGCGTGAAGGGGTTGAACTTGTCGAACTGGCTCGCGCGCGTCGGCGGCACCAGCGCGATCTCGCCGCCCTTGGGCGCCTGCGAATCGACGTAATCAAAATGGGCGAAGCCGGCCGGGTACTTGAGCTCGCCAAACTGGGCCCAGGCATGGGCCGCCTGTGCCGGCAGGACGGCACCCAGGAGCAAACTCGACAGCCCCAGCCGCAAGAGGGGTAAACGCATGCGACAATTCTGCCCAAGATTTTCTGGAGATCGACTCATGGGTTTTCTCGCTGGCAAGAAATTGCTGATCACGGGCTTGCTGTCCAACCGTTCGATTGCCTACGGCGTCGCCAAGGCTTGTCACGCGCAAGGCGCAGAGCTGGCCTTCAGCTACGTCGGTGAGCGCTTCAAGGGCCGCATCAGCGAGTTCGCGGCCGAATTCGACTCCAAGCTGGTGTTCGACTGCGACGTCGGCAGCGACGAGCAGATCGAGCAGATGTTCAAGGACCTGTCGGTCGACTGGCCGACCTTCGACGGCTTCGTGCACAGCATCGGCTTCGCGCCGCGCGAGGCGATCTCGGGCGACTTCCTCGAGGGCCTGAGCCGGGAGGCGTTCAAGATCGCGCACGACATCAGCGCCTACAGCTTCCCCGGCATGGCCAAGGCCGCCAAGCCCTACCTGAACGACAAGTCCGCCCTGCTGACCCTGACCTACCTGGGCGCGGTGCGCACCATCCCGCACTACAACACCATGGGTCTGGCCAAGGCCAGCCTGGAGGCCAGCGTGCGCTACCTGGCCGAGGCCCTGGGCACCCTGCCCGACGGCCGCAGCATCCGCGTCAACGGCATCAGCGCCGGTCCGATCAAGACCCTGGCGGCCAGCGGTATCAAGGACTTCGGCAAGCTGCTGGGCATGGGCGCGGCCGCCGCGCCGCTGCGCCGCAACGTCACGATCGACGAGGTCGGCAACGTCGCCGCCTTCATGCTGTCGGACCTGGCCTCGGGCATGACCGCCGAGATCTCCTACGTCGACTGCGGCTTCAGCTCGACCGCCGGCGTCAGCCGCGACAGCGCGCAGATCGTCTGATCCATCCGTGCTCGGGCGGCGCTGGAGACGTCGAGCCGTCATCCGAGAGAAAACCCGCCAAGGCGGGTTTTTTCATGGCGAAAGCGGGAAATCCGTCAAACCTGCGCGGCCTTCTTGAGGATCACGTAGAGCTCATCCTTGAGCCCCAGCTTTTCCTTCTTGAGGTTCTCGATCTCGACCTGGCTGCCAGGAGCGATGTGGGACTCCATGTTCTTGATCTGCTGATCGATCTCGTTGTGCTTGTCGAACAGGCGCGAGAAATGGTGGTCGCTGGTCTTGAGCTGGGTGATCAGTTCGCGGTACTCGGGAAACATGTTGACTCCTCGTAAAAGTCGGATTTTTACGCCATTCCGCGAACGGCGTATTGATCTAGTTCAAGAAACCCGCACGCAGTCGGCGAAATAGCGCTTCTTGCCGTCCTCGCCCTCCTCGACCACCAGGCCGTGGATGTCGGTCTCGAAGCCCGGGCACTGGGCGTTGAACTCGCGCGAGAACTTCAGATAGTCCACGATCTTCTGGTTGAAGACCTCGCCAGGGATCAGCAACGGAATGCCGGGCGGGTAAGGCGTGACCAGGCCGACCGTGATACGGCCGGCCAGGTCGTCGATCGCCACCCGGTCGGTGTTCTTGCGCGCGATCTGGGCAAAGGCATCGGTCGGCGTCATGGCCGGCTGCAGCTCGCTCAGGTACATGTCGGTGGTCAGGCGCGCGATGTCGTACTTGGCATACATCTCGTGCACATACTGGCACAGGTCGCGCAGTCCCATCTTCTCGTAGCGGCGGTGCTTCTGGCAGAACTCGGGCAGGATGCGCCACATCGGCTGGTTGCGGTCGTAGTCGTCCTTGAACTGCTGCAGCGCGGTCAGCAGCGTGTTCCAGCGGCCCTTGGTGATGCCGATCGTGAACATCACGAAGAAACTGTAGAGGCCGGTCTTCTCGACCACCACCCCGTGCTCGGCCAGGAACTTGGTCACGATGCTGGCCGGAATGCCGCTGGCGGCGAAGTCGCCATTCATGTTCAGGCCCGGCGTCACGATGGTGGCCTTGATCGGGTCCAGCATGTTGAAGCCCGGCGCCATCTTGCCAAAACCATGCCAGTTCACACCGGCCTTGGCGTTGAGCGCCTCGCCCTTGATGATCCAGGCATCGGCCCGGCCAATGCCCTCGTCCACCAGTTTGTCCGGCCCCCAGACCTT
>JBDLVJ010000084.1:0-3881 GCA_039804875.1 Pseudomonadota bacterium
CGCAGACATCACGAGCGCGACGCCCGCATGGCGTGCCAGCGTGGGGCGCAGGCGCACCATCAGGGCCTCGGCCAGCTGGGCCGACAGGCCATCGGCGCCGTAGAGCAACGCGAAGTCGCTGCCGTTCAGGCGCCCGGCCGCCTGCGGCGTGGCGCCGACGATCGCCGACTCGAGCTGGCGCGCGGCCGACTTCAACATGGCATCGGTCGCCTGGTGACCTTCGTGCAGGTTCATCTCGGCCAGTCCGAGCATGCGCACCAGGACGAGCTGACCGTCGACCGGCACATCGTCCTGACTCAAGCCGGCATGCAGACAGGACAGGAAGTGCGCGCGGTGCGACAGCCCGGTCAGCGCGTCGCCATTGGCCTGCCGGCGCAGCGTGTCGACCTGCGCCGCCTGCTCGTTGAACTGCAGGCGGATGCGCTCGACCATCAGGTTCATGGCGCGCGAGACCTCGCGCAGCTCGGGCACCCGCGGCTCCACCAGCGTCAGGTAGCGGCGCTGGCTGAGCGCCTGGGCCTGGGCCACCGCGGCGTCGAGCGGACGGCGCAGTCGGCGCACGGCGAAGTGCGCGATCGCCGCGGCCACCAGGCCGACCACGCCCATCCAGGCGACCGTGGTCCACGCACCGCGCCACAGGTCTGCATAGGCGAACGAAGGCTGGCTGATCACCTCGACCTGCCCCACCGGCGCCCAGCCGGAGGACACCTGGGCGACGCCGGGCCGCGATTCGATCTCCACCCACTGGCTGAACCAGCGCGGCACGTCGGGTTCGACCGGACCGGCCACGCGCTCGGCCAGCACCTGGCCGCGCTCGTTGCGCAGCTTGATCGACCGGTAGTGACCGATGTCGAACTGCGCGCTCAGCGCCAACTCGATCAGCCCGACGTCACCCCCCTGCTGCGACAGCGTCAAGGCGAGCGACTGCGCGTTGTCGCTGTTCTTCAGCGCCAACTGGGTCTGCAGATAGCCGCGGGCGGTCCAGATCGATGTCGCCACGCTGCCGACCAGGGCGAAGACGATGATGCCCAGCACCAATAACCAGACTTGGCGTATCAGCGACATGCCGATTCCCCTGTGTAACGCTTGCTCACAAGAATCCCTGTTCTCTGGCCCGCGCCAGCAAATCCCGCCAGCGCGACAACCGCGATACCGGATCGCCGGCCCCCGGCCCCTGCGTGCCGGACCACAAACCATCCATGTTGAAACTGAATACCGGCTGCAGATCGGCCCGGCGCGAGGCCGGCCGGATCTCACCGATCAGATTGTCAAGAATCAGCGGATCGACCGCGCCGACGCTGCCATAGTAGGCCAACACCATGTGCGCCTGCTGCGCGCCACCGGCCGATCCGGGCAGTGTGGCCTTGACATAGACCAAGCGCATCCGCTGCGATGGAATGCCGGCAGCCATCAGACTGAAGTACTTGGCGATCGCGTAATCCTCGCAATCACCCTCGCCCCGCGCCAGCATTTCGAGTGGCGTTGCCCAATAATCGATCTGCCCCCAGACCTCGAGGTCGTCGCGGAATGAGATGCGCCGGTTGAAGAACTGGTTGAGCGTCTGCAGGCGAACCTCGTCGTCGCCATGCGCGACGGCGTTGACGGTTTCGAGCAGAGCCCGCGCACCTTCGAGGGTGGCCGCGCCCTGCCGCGCAGCGACGGCGCGAATCCGATCCGAATCCCAGGCTGCAACACCGGTGGAGGCCGCGCACAACAGCGCCAATCCCACACGCCGCAAGGTCCGCTCAAAATGCCGGGACGCCCGCCGTCCGATCACAAATTGTGACCATCCGGCTCGGCGCATTGACGGCAGAAAACGTGGCATCGAGAGGTATCGGCGGTGACGGGACGGCTGGCGGGTTCGTTCTGCAGAAAATCATGCGGGACACAGCGTTTGCCCCCGTGAATTTCGGGAGGCGACTTGCCCAGGACACACCCGATGTGGAATACTATCTGGAAGATATTTTTGCGTGGCCAGATAAACCGAGGTTTTCCGGCCATCTGTGTCGCGCCCCGGGTGGCCTCGTACCCGCGCCGACGTCAGCCAGGATCCCAAGCCCCATGAAGCAGGTCAATCGCCCCCTCCTCGGTCTGCTGGCCGCCAGCTGCCAGTTGCTGTTCGCCTCGGTCGCCATCGCACAGCAGCAGCCCGCGATCGACCCCCTGAAAGATGCCGCCCAACGGGCCATCTCCGGCAACCCCGAGGTCACGGCGCGGCTCAACGCCTTTCGGGCCTCGGTCGACGAGGTCGATGTCGCGCGCGGCGGTTTCATGCCGCGGGTCGATCTGAATGCCGACGCGTCGCGGATTCGTGACCGCATCGACGCGCCGAGCCGGCTGGCGCCGAACAGCCGCTCGATGACCAGCACCGGCATCGCCTTGACCGCGACGCAGTTGCTGTGGGATGGCCTGACCACCTCGAATCAGGTCCAGCGGCTCGACCATGCCCGCCTCGTGCGGTATTTCGAATTCATCGAAAGCAGCGAGCAGGTCGCCCTGGAAAGCACCAAGGCGTATGTCGACGTCGCCCGTGCGCGCCAACTGGTGCGGCTGGCCGAGGACAATTACGTTCAGCATCGGCAGGTTTTCGACCAGATCCAGGCCAAGGTCAAAGCCGGGGTCGGACGCGGCGTCGACCTCGAGCAGGTGACGGCCCGCCTGGCACTGGCCGAATCGAATCTGGCGACCGAGTCGTCGAATCTGCACGATGTGACCGAGCGATATCGGCGCATCGTCGGCTCGATCCCGCCGGCGCAACTGCCGCTGAGCGCTCCGCTCGATCGGGGGCTGCCCGCCTCGGCAACCGCAGCGCTGGAACAAACGGCCAAGCGCAACGCACAGGTGGCCGCGTCGGTCGAGAATTTCCGCTCGGCGCAGTCGCAAGCCAAGGAACGCGACGGTGCATTTCAGCCGCGCGTCGAAGCGCGGGTGCGGGCGGCGGCCGGCAGCAACCTGGACGGCGTGGCCGATCAGAAGCGCGAAACCAGCGCCGGTGTTTTCCTGAACTGGAATCTGTACAACGGCGGCTCGGACCAGGCCCGCGTGCGGCAATACGCCAACCTGCTGAACCAGGCCGCGGACTCGCGTGACAAGGCCTGCCGCGACGCACGCCAAACCTCGGCCATCGCGTTCAACGACGTGCGCAACCTGACCGAGCAGATTTCCTACCTCGACCGGAATGTGCTGTCGAGCGAGCGGGCACGCGTGGCGTACCGCGAGCAGTTCGACATCGGGCAGCGCAATCTGCTCGACCTGCTGAATTCCGAGAATGAGCTGTATGCGGCGCGGCGCGCATTGACGGGTGCCGAGCATGACCTGGTCGTGGCCAAGGCCCGCAGCCACGCGGCGTCGAGCAGCCTGGTGGCTGCGCTCGGCCTGACCCGTGCCGGCTCGGCAGAAGACGAGGCGCCCGACGGCCGTTTCTGGCAAGCCGGCGACGACGCTGCCGCCCGCTGCCCGCTGAGCGCCACCGAACTGGCACTGGCGCCCAAGTCGGACCTGGACACGCGGGCGCGCTCGGCGTCGCCGACCCCGGTGGCCGCTGCGGCCGCTCCGGTCGCCGCGCCGATGCTCGCGGCCGCGGCCCCGGCAGCGCCTTCGAACGCATCGGCCTCGGCCAAGGCGCTGCGCGCCGATCCCCCGGCGTCGACACCGGTGTCGCAACGCCTGCTCGATTGGGCAGCCGCCTGGTCGACCAAGGATGTGACTCGCTACGTCAGCTTCTACGACGCGAGCTTCAAGCCCAGCGGCGTCTCGCGCAACACCTGGTTCAACAACCGCAGCAAGCTCTTGAAGAAGGACGGGCCGATCGAGCTGAAGATCAGCAATGTGCAGCGCCGCACGATCACGCCCAATGTGACCGAGACCACCTTCGACCAGGC
>JBDLVJ010000085.1:0-6091 GCA_039804875.1 Pseudomonadota bacterium
CATCGGCAGCACGCCGGTCAGCATCAGCCACCGGCCGGCGATCCTGCCCTTCCACCAGCAGGTGCTGGAGCTGCCCGGCGATGGCTCGTGGCGGGTGGTGCCCGCGGCAGGCTACCGCTTCGACTGAGCGCCCGGCCTCGGCCGTCTACAGGATCGCGCGCAGGGTGCTCGCGACATCCTGCAGCGGCGGCAGCAGGCGGGTCAGGCACTGCTCGTCCGGATAGGTCTGCGCCTGGAAGGTGATGCTCAGCGCACCGACACAGCGGCCCTTGCGGTCGGACAGCGGCACCGCCAGTCCGCACAGACCGGGGTCCATGTATTGACGGGCCCAGCCATACCCACGCTCGGTGGCCAGCAGGACGGCCGCCCGGAACACCGCCGGATCGGTCATGGTGGTGGGCGCAAAGCGCACGAACGAATGTGCAGCCAGCCAGGCGTCGAGCGCCTCGGCACTGAAGGTCGACAGCACCGCCGGCCCCGGCGACACCACATGCGCCGGCAGCCGCGCCCCGACGTGGAAGCCGATCGAGACGATGCGCGGCGAATTGCTGCGCACGAGGTAGACCACCTCGTGGCCGTCGAGCACGCTGAGGTTGGCGGTCTCGCCGGTCTGCATCGACAGCCGCTGCAGGAAGGGCTGCACCAGCCGCGGCAACCGCGCGGCATCCAGGTAGCTCTGGCCCAGCCGCAGCACGCCCGGCGTCAGCCAGTAGTACTTGCCGTCGGTCTCCGCATAGCCGTAGTGCACGAGACTGACCAGGTAGCGCCGCGCCGCCGTGCGCGTCAGGCCGGTGCGCTGGCCGGCCTCGGTGGCGGTCATGCGGGGCCAGTCGTCGGAGAAGGCCTCGATCATGCGCAGGCCCTTGCCCAGGCCCTCGATGAGCAGGGAACGGTCGACTTCAGGTCGGGCGCTGGTGGACATGGGGATTAGTACAAACCATTAGTACGAACAGTCACCGATTGTCTGCGATCGGTGATCGATCGCTGGCGGCGCGGCATGTCTGGATCTGCACCCCCGGCCCGCCTACAGTCGCCGGGCCGATGGCGCATCGCGCATGGCGCTCGGCCATGCCCTCGCCCCCTCGCCCCTCGCCCATTCCCCCTGCATTCCGCATTCCGCATCCCCCGACCATGTCCCTTGCGACCGAACACGAGCCCGACGGCGAACACCAGACCAGAAAAGCCACTGCCAGTGGCTGGATCGGCTCGGCCCTCGAGTACTACGACTTCTTCATCTACGCGACCGCCGCGTCGCTGATCTTCCCCGAACTGTTCTTCCCCAAGGGCGATCCCACCGTGGCCATCGTGGCCTCGCTGGCGACCTATGGCGTGGGTTATGTCGCGCGTCCGATCGGTGCCTTCTTCCTGGGCCATTGGGGCGATACCCATGGCCGCAAGCAGGTGCTGGTGCTGTGCATGTTCCTGATGGGTTTCTCGACCGTGGCCGTCGGTCTGCTGCCGACCTATGACCAGGTGGGCCTGCTGGCCCCGGCGCTGCTGGTCGTGCTGCGCCTGATCCAGGGCTTCGCGGTCGCCGGCGAGATCTCTGGCGCCAGCTCGATGATTCTCGAGCATTCGCCTTTCGGTCGTCGCGGCTTCTACTCGAGCTTCACGCTGCAGGGCGTGCAGGCCGGCCAGATCCTGGCCGCCGCCGTCTTTCTGCCGCTGGCCGCCTACATGCCCAAGGACGATTTCAACAGCTGGGGCTGGCGCATTCCCTTCCTGTTGAGCTTCGTCGTGATCATCATCGGCTACATCATCCGCAAGGAAGTCGACGAGACCCCGGCTTTCGCCGAAACAGGTGAGCAGGGCGTCAAGCCCAAGGCGCCGATCGTCGAAGCGATCCAGACCAGCTGGAAGGACATGCTGCGCGTCATCTGCATGTCGCTGATGAACGTGATCCCGGTCGTGACCTCGGTCTTCGGCGCCGCCTACGCGGTCCAGGCCGGTTACGGCATCGGCTTCGACAAGAGCGTCTACCTGTGGATTCCGGTGCTGGGCAACATCCTGGCCGTGCTCGTGATCCCGATGGTCGGCAACCTGACCGATCGCATCGGTCGCCGTCCCCCGATCATCTTCGGCGCGCTGGCCACCGGCCTGCTGTCCTTTGGCTACCTCTATGCGATCAGCATCAAGAGCGTGCCGCTGGCGATCTGCATGTCGCTGCTGATGTGGGGCGTGGTCTATCAGGGCTACAACGCCGTGTTCCCGAGCTTCTTCCCCGAGCTGTTCAAGACCCGGACCCGCGTCTCGGCGATGGCGATCTCGCAGAACCTGGGCACCTTCTTCACCGCCATGCTGCCGGCGCTGTTCGCCGCCGTCGCGCCGCCCGGTTCGACCAATATTCCGGTGCTGATCGGCTCCATCACCCTGGCCATCACCGTGATCGCCGCGCTGGCCGCCTGGAGCGCCCGCGAGACCTTCCGTGTCCACATGCACGACCTCGGCGATCCGAATGCCGTGCCGGTGTCGCAGGCGGAATACGACAAGGCCCGCCAGCAGGCGATCGCGCAGTCCAAGTGATCGACCGCGCAGCGGGTTCGCCCGCGCGCAGCCAGAAAAAAACCGCGATCCAGGATCGCGGTTTTTTTTCAGATCAGCGGCACGCTGATGCGCTCGATCATGGCGCGGGTCTCGGGGCGCACGCCACGCCACCAGGCGAAGGCTTCTGCCGCCTGCTCGACCAGCATGCCGGCGCCATCGGCGAGCTGGCGCACGCCGGCCTGCTGTGCCAGCTGGAGAAAGGGCGTCAGGCCCTTGCCATAGACCATGTCGTAGGCCAGGCCATCGGCCTCGAAGGCCGAGGCTGGCAGCGGCGGTAGCGCCGCGCTCAGGCTGGCCGAGGTGGCGTTGATCACGACATCGAAGCGCAGGCCCGCCAGCGCCTCGTAGCCGCCGCCCTGCAGCGTCTCGCCGGCGCCGTTGGCGCGGAACGCCTGCACCAGGCCCTGTGCCTTGTCGATGGTGCGGTTGGCGATGAACAGGCTGGTCGGGCCTTCGCGCAGGATCGGCAGGATGGCGCCGCGCGCGGCCCCGCCGGCGCCCAGCAGCAGCACGCGCTTGCCCGCCAGTGGCTGACCCAGGTTGTGCGTGATGTCGCGCACCAGGCCGACGCCGTCGAAGTTCTGCGCGTAGACGCGATCGCCCTCGAACTTGAGCGCGTTGGCCGCGCCGGCGGCGCGTGCCTCGTCCGACAGGTCGGTGGCGTAGGCGCAGGCGTCGAGCTTGAACGGCACGGTCACGTTCAGGCCCTTGCCACCCTCGGCGCGGAAGCGGTCGACCGTGGCGGCGAACTGGCCCAGCGGCCCTTCGAGCGCGGTATAGCGCAGGTCCTGGCCGCTTTCCTCGGCGAAGGCCATGTGGATCAGCGGCGACTTGGTCTGGCTGATGGGGTTGCCGATGACGGCATAACGGTCGGGATTCTGGGTGGACATGTCAAACCAAAATGAAGCGAAAGAGGGGTGGCATTTGATTGTCGCCGATGCGCGGCCCGCTCTGTGTTTTTGAACATGGTCGAGCAGCGCGCTGAATCCGCGCGCTGCGGCCTGGCGCTACAGTGAAGGCATCGAGGCTCCGGCCTGGCTTTTTCTGGATTCTGCCGACATGACCCATTCCCCGCTGCCCGTCCTGTTTGTTTCGCATGGTTCGCCGATGTTCGCGCTCGACCCGGGCCAGACCGGCCCGGCCTTGCAGCGCCTGGGGGACCGCCTGCGCGAGCGCGGCGACCTGCGCGCCGTACTGGTGCTGTCGCCGCACTGGATGTCGCGTGGCATCGAGGTCATGACGAATCCGCAGCCCGCGACCTGGCATGATTTCGGCGGCTTCCCCGAGCCGCTCTATCGCTTGCAGTACCCCGCGCCGGGCGCGCCCGAGCTGGCCCAGCAGGTGCTGGCGCTGCTGCGGGCGGCGGACCTGCCGGCGCAGGCCGATCCGGCGCGCCCGTTCGACCATGGGGCCTGGGTGCCGCTGCGCTTCTTGCTGCCGGCGGCCGACTTGCCGGTGCTGCAACTGTCGCTGCCGGCGCAGGCCGGGCCGCGCGAGCTGTACGCGCTCGGTCAGGCGCTGGCCGGCCTGCGCGAGCAGGGCGTGCTGATCCTGGCGACCGGCAGCATGACGCACAATCTGCGCGAGTTCATGAGCGGGCGCCCGGAGCAGGACGCGCCCGCCGCGACCTATGTGCAGGAATTCGCGCGCTGGGTCGAGCAGGCCCTGCTGGCGCAGGATCGCGAGCGCCTGTTCGACTACCGGCGCCAGGCGCCGCACGCCGTGCGCGCCCATCCGACCGACGAGCATTACCTGCCGTTGTATTTCGCGCTTGGCGCGGCCGGCTGGGGCCAGCCCGGCGCGGCCGCGCCCGAGTATCTGACCCGCGAGGTGATGTACAGCTACCTGGCGATGGACGCGATCGCCTTGGCCTGAGGTCAGCGCGCCGCGAGCTGGCCGCAGGCGGCTGCCACGGCCAGCTCAGGCGCCTGGCGTGTGGCGCTCAGCACTCGACGATGTTGACCGCGAGGCCGCCGCGCGCGGTCTCCTTGTACTTGCTCTTCATGTCGGCGCCGGTCTCGCGCATGGTCTTGATGACCTGGTCCAGGCTGACGAAATGGCTGCCGTCGCCGCGCAGCGCCATGCGCGCGGCATTGAGCGCCTTGACCGCGGCGATCGCGTTGCGCTCGATGCAGGGAATCTGCACCAGGCCGCCGACGGGATCGCAGGTCAGGCCCAGGTGGTGTTCCATGCCGATCTCGGCCGCGTTCTCGACCTGCTCGGGCGTGCCGCCGAGCACGGCGCACAGCGCGCCGGCCGCCATCGAACAGGCGACGCCGACCTCGCCCTGGCAGCCGACCTCGGCGCCCGAGATGCTGGCGTTTTCCTTGTAGAGGATGCCGATCGCCGCCGCCGTCAGCAGGAAATCGATCACGCCGGCGTCGTTGGCGCCCGGGATGAAGCGCGCGTAGTAATGCAGCACGGCCGGCACGATGCCGGCGGCGCCATTGGTCGGCGCGGTGACGACGCGCCCGCCAGCGGCGTTTTCCTCGTTGACCGCCAGCGCGTAGAGGTTGACCCAGTCGAGCACGGCCAGCGCGTCGCGCAGCGTGGCCTCGGGGTGCTCGGTCAGCGAGCGGTACAGCGCGCCCGCGCGGCGCTTGACCTTGAAGCCGCCCGGCAAGATCCCCTCTGTCCTGCAGCCGCGCTGCACGCAGTCCTGCATCACCCGCCAGATGCGCAGCAGGCCGGCGTCGATCTCGGCGTCGTCGCGCCAGTGCTGTTCGTTGCGCCGCATGACCTGGGCGATGCTCAAGCCCTCGCGCCGGGCGATCGCGAGCAGCTCGGCGCCGCTGGTGAAGGGCAGCGGCAGCACGGTGGCGTCGGGCGCGATCACACGCTGCCGGCTGCCGTCGGCCGCGACTTCGTCGCTGACGATGAAGCCGCCGCCGACCGAGTAGTAGCAGCGGTTCTCCAGCTCCCGGCCCTGCGCGTCGTAGGCCACCAGCCGCATGCCGTTGGCGTGGAAGGGCAGGCTCTCGCGCCGCATGAACAGCAGGTCCTCGCGCTCGTTGAACGCCACCTCGTGCTCGCCGAGCAGCGCCAGGCCGCGGCGGCCACGGATCGCCTGCAGCAGCTCCGGCACCCGGTCCACATCCACCGTGTCGGGCTCATGGCCGGCCAGGCCGAGCAGCACGGCGGTGTCGCTGCCGTGGCCCTTGCCGGTGGCCCCGAGCGAGCCGTAGAGCCAGCAGCGCACGCGCGCGGTCGGCTCGAGCAGGCCGGCGTGGCGCAGGCGCTGCGCGAACAGGCGCGCCGCGCGCATCGGGCCCACGGTGTGGGAGCTGCTCGGCCCGATGCCGATCTTGAACAGGTCGAAAACGCTGACGGCCATGGTGCGGTTTGCCTCTCAGCAGGACGGATGGATCATGGGACGGGCTCCTCGGCGCGGGGATGGGATAGCGGTCGATCTTATCCTTAGCAGGCCGATCAGCGCCGACTCGGTGGCCGAGGCGGTCGCGTGATCCGAGGCACTGGATCGCGGCGGATCGGCCAAGGATGCACCAAGGAGGGGCTGATTCGGGCGTCAATCCCGAGGGGCCTGTCC
>JBDLVJ010000086.1:0-3419 GCA_039804875.1 Pseudomonadota bacterium
CAGGCCGAGGCCTTCGCCCCCATCTATGTCCGGCTGGCCTATACGCCGGCCCGAAGCTTGCCACCATGAACGCCACCTCACACCCGTCCGCCCCCACCACCCGCCGCTTCGACGTCGTCATCGTCGGCAGCGGACTGGCCGGCCTGAGCACCGCCCTGCTGCTGCCGGCCCACCTGCAAGTGGCCATCCTGACCAAGCGCACGATCGCCGACGGCTCGAGCGGCTGGGCCCAGGGTGGCATCGCGGCCGTGCTGGCCGACGACGACAGCTTCGAGGCCCATGTGCAGGACACCTTCGTCGCTGGCGCCGGCCTGTGCGACGAGGCCGCCACGCGCTTCACGGTCGAGCACGCGCCCGAGGCCATCGCCTGGCTGCGCGCGATGGGCACCCAGTTCACCCAGCACGACGGCGAGCTGCACCTGACGCGCGAGGGCGGCCACAGCCACCGCCGCATCGTGCACGCGGCCGACGCCACCGGCGCCGCCGTCCAGCACACGCTGATCGACCGCGTGCGGCTGGCGCCCAACGTCCAGGTGTTCGAGAGCCATGTGCTGGCCGACCTGATCCTGAGCGACAAGCACGCCGTGGGCGCCGCGGACAGCGCCGACAGCGCTGGCGCGGAACGCCGCTGCCTGGGCGCCTACGCCTTCAACGAGGACACCGACCAGGTCGAGGCCTTCGTCGCGCCGCACACCGTGCTGTGCACCGGCGGCGCGGGCAAGGTCTACCTCTACACCTCCAACCCCGACACCGCGACCGGCGACGGCATCGCGGCGGCCTGGCGTGCCGGCTGCCGGGTCGGCAACATGGAATTCATCCAGTTCCACCCGACCTGCCTCTACCACCCCGACGCCAAGAGCTTCCTGATCAGCGAGGCGGTGCGCGGCGAAGGCGGCCTGCTGAAACTGCCCGACGGCACCCGCTTCATGCCGGCGCATGACGAACGCGCCGAACTCGCGCCGCGCGACGTGGTGGCGCGCGCGATCGACTTCGAGATGAAGAAGCATGGCCTGGACTGCGTCTACCTCGACATCTCGCACCAGAGCCCGGAATTTCTGCACGAGCATTTCCCCAACATCCTGGCGCGCTGCGCCGAGCTCGGCATCGACATCACCAAGGAGCCGATTCCGGTCGTGCCGGCCGCGCACTACACCTGCGGCGGAGTCGTGACCGACCTCAACGCGCGCACCGACCTGGCCGGACTCTACGTGGTCGGCGAGGCCAGCTGCACCGGCCTGCATGGCGCCAACCGGCTGGCCAGCAACTCGCTGCTCGAGTGCATGGTGTTCGCGCGCGCGGCGGTCGCCGACATGGCCTCGCAAGCCTGCGCCGAGATCCCGGCGATCAAGCCCTGGGACGACAGCCGCGTGATCGACGCCGACGAACAGGTCGTGCTGTCACACAACTGGGACGAGCTGCGCCGCTTCATGTGGGACTATGTCGGCATCGTGCGCACCGACAAACGGCTCGAGCGCGCGGCACACCGGATCGCGCTGCTGCAGTCCGAGATCCGCGAGTTCTACACCCACTACCATGTCACGCGCGACCTGCTGGAGCTGCGCAACCTGCTGCAGGTGGCCGACCTGATCGTGCGCTCGGCCCAGGCGCGCAAGGAAAGCCGTGGCCTGCACTTCAGCCGCGACTACCCCGAGCTGCTGGCCGAGGCGGTGCCGACGGTGCTGGTGCCCTGAAGCCACGCTAGCGGCATGAACGCCCCCGACATCCGCTGGAAGCAGCGCTTTCACAACTACGGCAAGGCGCTGCGGACACTGACCGAGGCGATCGAGCTGGCGCACCAGCGCCCGTTGAGCAAGCTGGAAAAACAGGGCCTGATCCAGAGCTTCGAGTTCACCCACGAACTGGGCTGGAAGGTGCTGAAGGACTATCTGGAAGCGCAAGGGCTCAGTGACCTGATCGGCTCCCGGGACGCCACGCGCAGCGCGTTCCAGAACGGCCTAATCGAGGACGGCCAGGCCTGGATGGACATGATCAAGGCGCGCAACCTGACTTCGCACACCTACAACCAGGAGGTGGCGGAAAACATCGAGCAGGACACGCTGACGCGCTTCTACCCCGCCTTCGTCGCGATGGCTGAACGGTTTTCCGCCTTGGCCAGCCAGCAGGATACCGAATGAGCGATCTGGCCGCGCGCACCGGCTTGCCGGCAGCTGCCGTGCAGGCGATACAACAGGTGCTGGCGGCCTGCCCGGTGGTCGAGCAGGCGGTTCTGTATGGCTCGCGCGCCAAGGGCAACTACAAACGGGGCTCGGACATTGACCTGACCCTCAAGGGCAACACTCTGACTTATCGCGACCTGCTGCACCTGATGGACGAACTCGACGACCTGCTGCTGCCCTACATGATCGACCTGTCGATCTACGCCCAGATCGACAATCCCGCGCTGCGCGAGCACATCGACCGGGTCGGGGTGGTGTTCTACGCGCGCTGACTACCGAGGGCCGGTTTTCGCTAGAAGCGGTCAGAAAACCTTCGCTCCGACCGACGGGTTTCGACCCAGAGCAGCCGTTGAGCTCTGAGAAAAGCTGTCGATCAACGTCCTCTCGATGAAATTACAAGGCTGGTGCAGGACGGTTACATCCCATTAATCCCAACACTGAAGCTATCACTTCGCGAACGGAGGAAACCCAACTGCATCACCAGTATGCCGCCGAAGATTCGCCTTAAAAACCGTGCTGATCTCAGTCGCTGGCTGACTTGGTCAAGAACTATGCGGTCTTTCGCCGAAATGTCCAGGCGATTGGACCGAGCTTCCAAGACGCTTCGATGCCGCGCAGGTACGCATCCACGCGCTCTTTGGTGGCATGGATGATCTGGCCATTGCCATTGCCGATGCCTTGCACCACTTCGATGGACCATTCATCACCGTCGTCAGTGGCTGTCATACTCTCGACGAGTTGACAGTACCAGTCATATCCGCCGTCCCCGTAGTTGGTATTCGGATCGCAGATGACCGTGACACTACCTTTGCGCTCGCCGATGAAACGCACGGGAGCCAGCAGACCAGCCGCATGCAGACGTTCGATGACACCCCAGATGCGCTCATCGTGGTCTTCGTCCCAGATGATCGCCAAGTCAAGCAGTTCCAACTGCCGCCGACGGGCATAGCCGAATATCTGCTCCTCGGGTGAAGTGGGATCGCTCTCCTCCAAAACGGGCAGGATGGTACGAACGACCGAGTAGTGCGTGCCACTGCCGAGATTGCCGACGGGCGAGCGTTCATCATGGAGAACTTGGAAGAATGGCGAATAGGCCATAGACGATCCTTTCGAGATGCGCAAAGAGGCTTTCAGCCTCGGATCGGACGCCTTTCGGGCCTCCGGGTTCGTTCACTGTTGGTGAGAATCAATTATTACCCAGATTTGAACGTCGCCGCCGAAGCGCGCGACAAATGCGGCAAC
>JBDLVJ010000087.1:0-7758 GCA_039804875.1 Pseudomonadota bacterium
GCGGCAGCGAGGTTTTGAACATGGTGTTCCTCGACATGGCCCCGGCTTGAAAAAGAATGAGCCCGCCGGGGCAGCGGGCTCGAGTGACGGATTTTAACGCAGCGGGGCGGCTGGCTGCAGCCGGGCGCCGGCCAGCGCCAGCCGCCCGCGGCAACCGTCAATGCCTCAATGGCCCAGATAGGCTTCCTGCACCTTGGGGTCGCCGAGCAGCTGCTGGCCGCTGCCTTCGAGCACGATGCGGCCGGTCTCGAGCACATAGGCCCGGTCGGCGATCCTGAGCGCCTGGCGCACGTTCTGCTCGACCAGGAAGATGGTCAGGCCGCCACGGTTGATCTCGCGCAGGGTACGGAAGATGTCCTGCACGATGATCGGCGCCAGCCCCATCGAGGGCTCGTCGAGCAGCAGCAGGCGCGGCTTGGCCATCAGCGCGCGGCCGATCGCCAGCATCTGCTGCTCGCCGCCCGACAGGTTGCCGGCCAGGCCGCGCGCGCGCTCCTTCAGGCGCGGAAACAGCTGGTAGATGCGCTCGATCTCGGCCTCGCGCTCGGCCTTGCCGATGCGCCGGGTGTAGGCGCCGAGCTCGAGGTTCTCGTGCACCGTCAGCGTGGTCAGCGTCGCGCGGCCCTCGGCCACCTGGACCACGCCGCTGCGCACGATGCGGTGCGGCGCCATCGCGCTGAGGTCCTGACCGTCGAAATCGACGCTGCCACCGGCCTTCCTGACCAGGCCCGACAGCGCCAGCAGCGTGGTCGACTTGCCGGCCCCGTTGGCACCAACCAGGGTCGTGACCTGGCCCAGCGGCAGCTCGAAGCTGATGCCCTTGACCGCCTCGATCTGGCCGTAGGCGACCTGCAGATCGCGCACCCGCAGCAGCGGTTGGCCGAGCTGGCTGGCGTGCGCGGGTGCCTCGTGATGCGGGCTGGCGCCGGCGGCCACGGCCAGGTCGTCGCTGAGCCGGGTCTGATCTTGTCGCGGCGTGCTCATGTGAGCTCTCCTTGGCTCGGCGCGGGGCCGGCTTCATCATCGTCGCGGCCCAGATAGGCCTCGATCACCTGCGGGTTGGTGCGGATCTGCTCGGGATTGCCGAGCGCGATGATCTGGCCGAAGTTCAGCACCGCGATCTGCTCGCACAGGCCCATGACGAACTTCATGTCGTGCTCGATCATGAACACCGTGAAGCCGCGCGCGGCGATGGCGCGGATCACGGCCATGATCTCGACCTTCTCGGCGCTGTTCATGCCGGCCACCGGCTCGTCGAGCAGCAGCAGGCGCGGCTCGGTCGCCAGCGCGCGCGCCAGCTCGAGCTTGCGCTGGTCGCCGTAGGACAGCTTGTCGGCCACCTCGTCGGCCTGCGACTCCAGACCGACCCAGGACAGCAGCTCGCGCGCCCGTTCGCGCGCACGCTGTTCCTGGGCCCGGAAACCCGCGCTGGCCAGCAGCAGGCCCAGGGCGCCATAGCGCAGATGCGCGTGCTGGCCGACCATCACGTTCTCCAGCAGGGACATGCCCTTGAAGATGCGGATGTTCTGGAAGGTGCGCGCCAGCCCCAGCCGGGTGATCTGGTGCGGCTTGAGGCCGGACAGGTCGCGGCCGTCGAAGCGGATCGCGCCGCCGTCGGGCCGCTGCAGACCCGTGATCAGGTTGAACACCGTGGTCTTGCCGGCGCCGTTGGGACCGATCAGGCCGAACACGCCGCCCTGCGGGATCGCGAGATCGACGCCGCGCAGCACCTTGAGGCCGCCGAAATGGCGCTCGACGCCACCGAGTTCGAGCAAGGTACTCATGCCCGGCCTCCCTGGCGCTTGAACCATTGACGCAGACGCACCGGGTCCCAGACGCCCTGGGGCAGGAACAGCACGATCAGCACCAGGATCAGGCCGTTGACGACCAGACGGAAGTCGTTGAGCGAGCGCAGCAGCTCGGGCAGCAGGGTCAGGGTGACGGCGCCCAGCACCGGGCCGAGCAGGCCGTTGATGCCGCCCAGGATCGCCATGGTCAGGATCTCGACCCCACGGTCGAAGCCGTACTCGTTAGGACCGATGAAGAAGGTCAGATGCGCGTTGAGCGCCCCGGCCAGGCCGGCGATCATCGCGCCAAGCACGAAGGCCAGCAGCTTGTGGCCGGCGACATCGATGCCCATCAGGCCGGCGGCGGTGTCGTCCTCCTTGATCGCCTCGAAGGCGCGCCCGACGCGCGAGCGGTTCAGGCGCCAGAGGCCGAACAGCACCAGCGCCAGCGCCAGCGCCACCTGCCACCACTGGGTCGAGGGCGGAATGCCGTTGAGGCCGAGCGCGCCACCCGTGACGCTCTCGGTGTTGAGGATCGCGATCCGCACCACCTCGCCGAAGGCCAGCGTGGCCATCGCCAGGTAGACGCCCGACAGCCGCAACGTCGGCTGGCCGATCACGAACGCGGCCAGCGCCGGCGCGGCCATGCCGCCCGCCAGCGCCAGCGCGAACGGCGCGTCATGGTTCATCGTCAGCAGCGCCGCCGCATAGGCGCCGATGCCCATGAAGGCGGCATTGGCCATCGCGAGCATGCCGCAAGACAGCGTCAGGTAGATGGACAGCGCCAGCAGCGCGTTGGTGCCCAGCGTGAGCACCAGGTTGCTGTAGACGGCCCAGAAATTGTCGAACGCTTCCATCAGACCTTGCGCTCCTGCAGTGAACCGAACAAGCCCTTGGGCCGCAGCAGCAGCACCAGGAACAGAAAACCGAAGGCGACCGCGTCGCGCATGTCGGAACCGATGTAGGCGATCGACAGCACCTCGGCCAGCCCCAGGAACAGGCCGCCCAGCATGGCGCCGCGCACGTCGCCGAGCCCGCCCAGGATGATGACCGCGATGCCCTTGTGCAGCATCGGCTGGCCCATCAGCGGAAACAGCGCGTTCGAGTAGAGCCCGATCAGCACGCCGGCCAGGCCGCCCAGACCGGCGGCGGCGAACGAGGTCAGGTAGAACAGGCCCTCGACGTTGATGCCGAGCAGATAGGCCGCCTTGGGCGATTCGGCGATCGCGCGCAGGGCGCGGCCGAGCTGGGTGCGCTTGAGCGACAGCATCAGCGCGCCCATCAGCACGAAGGACAGCAGCACGATGCCGAGCTCGAGCGCGGTCAGGTGCAGGCCGCCGAGCGTGAGCGACTCCTCCGACACCGTGCCGGCCGGAAAGCGCAGGTTCTCGGCGCCGAAGAGGCCCTGCATCGCGCTGTTGATCGCGATGCCGACGCCGATGGTGGCGATCATCGGGATCAGGTGCGGCGCGCCGCGCGCGCGCAGCGGCTTGAGCACCAGGAAATCGATCGCCAGCCCGAGCAAGCCGCAGAGCAGGAAGGCGAACAGCAGGCCAGCCCAGAGCGGAAAGCCGAAATGGTTGATGACCTGCAGCGCCGCGTAGGCGCCGACCATGAAGACCGCGCCATGCGACAGGTTGACGACGCCGAGCACGCCGAAGATCAAAGTGAAGCCGAGCGCGAACAGCGCGTAGACGCTGCCCAGGGACAAGGCATTGACGAGTTGCTGTTCCAGCACGGGAAAAGCCTCCTTGAAAAAGCAAAAGGACGGCGAGCCCCCAGGGCCACGCCGTCCGGGAATCCGGCGGATTACTTCTGGATCACGAAGCGGCCGGCCTGGGTCACGCTGACGATGGCGGCCTGCTGGGCGTCATAGCCGGCCGGCTTGCCGGCCTTGTCGCTGGCGCGGCGGAACTGGAAGGCGCCAGTCGCGCCGGTCCACTTGACGGCCGGCAGCGCGTCGCGCAAGGCGGTACGGTCGGCCGCCAGGTTGCCGCTGAGCTTGACGGTCTTCAAGGCCTGGGTCGCGATATGCAGCGCGTCATAGGCCTGGGCCGCGAACTGATCGGGCGCCATCTTGTACTTGGCCGTGTAGGCGACGACGAACTTGCGGTTGGTATCGGTCTGGTTCTCGATCGACCAGGGGCTGCCGACATAGAGACCGTCGGACTTGTCCTTGGCCAGGTCGAACACCTTGACCGAGTTCATGCCGTTGCCGCCGATGAAGGGCAGGTTGAGGCCGAGCTGGCGCGCCTGCACCATGATCGGACCGCCCTCGGCGATCAGCGCCGACAGCACGATCGCGTCGGGGTTGCCGGCCTTGATCTTGGTCAGCTGGGCCTTGAAATCGACATCGCCCTTGGCGAAGGTCTCGGTGGTCGTGACCGGCACGTTCAGGTCGGCCAGCGCCTTCTTGAAGTTGTCGTAGCCGCTCTTGGTGAAGACATCGTCGTTGCCGTAGAGCACGGCGACCTTCTTGAGATTGCCCTTCCTGATCGCCATCTTGAGCGTCTCGGGCAGCACGTCGGCCTCGGTCACCGAGTTGCGGAACACATGGTCGCCGATCGAGGTGATGCCGTCGGCGGTGTTCGAGGTACCGAACACCACGGTCTTGGCGGCCTGCGCGATCGGATTGGCGGCCTGGGCCGAGTTCGACAGCGTCGGGCCGAAGATCATCAGCACCTTGTCCTGGAAGATCAGCTTCTTGAAGACGTTGATCGCCTCTTCCTTCTTGCCCTGCTCGTCCTCGATCACGAGCTGGATCTGGTTGCCGTTGACGCCGCCCGCCGCGTTGATCTGCTCGGCCGCCAGCTGGAAACCGTTGCGGATCGCCGCGCCGTACTGGGCCGCGCCGCCCGACAGGGCCTCGGCGACACCGATCTTGAGCTCGGCGGCCTGGGCCGAGCAGGCCAGGGTGGCCGCCACGGCCAGCAAGGAGGTCTTGAACAGGGACAGCTTCATGGTGGACATCTCCAGGGATTGCGAGGGGGGCCGACCCGGGGCCGGCGGAGCCGGTCATTGTATCGCCCGCCTCGCAAGGCCCTCAGTCCTGCTCGCGCAGCCGCTCGAAGAAGGCCTTGAGCCCATGCTCCCAGGCCCGCTTGGTGGCGGCATCGGCGAAGCTGGCCTCGAAGCTGTTGAAGGCGAGCTGGTAGGCATGCCGGGGTTCGAGCGCCAGCGCCGCGAACAGCTCGACATAGTTGTCGTTGACATAGCCGCCGAAATAGGCCGGATCGTCCGAATTGACCGTCACGCACAGGCCGGCATCGAGCAGGCTTTTCAGGTTGTGCTGGGCCAGGGTCGGGAACACGCGCAGCTTGATGTTGGACAACGGACAGACCGTCAGCGGCACGCGCTCGTCGGCCAGTCGCTGCAGCAGCGCCGGGTCGCGCACCGCCTGCACGCCGTGGTCGATGCGCTCGGCTTTCAGCAGGTCGAGCGCCTCGCGGATGTACTCGGGCGGCCCCTCCTCGCCCGCGTGCGCGACCACGTGCAGGCCGAGCTCGCGGCATTTCGCGAAGACACGCTCGAACTTGGCCGGCGGATGACCGAGCTCGCTCGAATCGAGCCCGACGCCGATGAAATGGTGGCGAAACGGCAGCGCCGCCTCCAGCGTCGCGAAGGCGTCTTCCTCGCTCAGGTGACGCAGGAAGCACAGGATCAGCTTGGCGCTGAGGCCGAACTCCTGGTGCGCGCGCTGGCAGGCATGGTGCAGGCCCTTGACGATCGTCTCCATCGGCACGCCACGCGCGGTATGCGTCTGCGGGTCGAAGAAGATCTCGGCATGCACCACGTTGTCGGCGGCGGCCTTGTCGAGATAGGCCCAGGCCATGTCGAAGAAATCCTGCTCGTGCAGCAGCACGCTGGCGCCGGCGTAGTAGAGGTCGAGAAAGCTCTGCAGATCGCTGAACTGGTAGGCCGCGCGCAGCGCCTCGACGCTGGCGTAGGGCAGGCTGACCTGGTTGCGCTCGGCCAGCCTGAAGATCAGCTCGGGCTCGAGCGTGCCCTCGATGTGGAGATGCAGCTCGGCCTTGGGCATCAGACGCAGCACCCCGGGCAGGCGGTCCGGGGCGATATGCGGGATCTTGAACATGTCTGAATTTCTCCTTGTGCCGGCGACGGCCGGTCCGGCGTTCAGCGTAGCAGAAAGCCCGCGCGCTGTTGCCGGCGCTCAGCACCAATCCTGGATCAACTGCGGCCAGTAGCTTGAACGGACAGGTTTGACACCACCTCCATCGGGGCGGAGCTTGGCCGGCTTGGTTGGTTTATACTTTGTCTATACCAAGGAGTGTTTCATGGCTGAAGCTGTTCTTTTCCTCAAGCATTGGGGCAACAATTTGGGGGTCCGGCTGCCGCAAGCCGTGGCCCGCGAGGCTCATTTGCACGCCGACCAGCAGGTTCGTGTGTCGGTCGAGGTTGGCCGGGTGGTGATCGAGCCGCTGGCCGCGCCGGCGCTTTCCTTGGAAGACCGACTCAAGCGCTTCGACCCGGCTCGGCACGGTGGCGAGGTGATGGCAGCCAACCCCGTCAGGGCCGAGAAATGGTGACTCGTCGCGCTGGGACCGCGTGGGTGCCTGAGCGACAAGACATCATCTGGATCGATTGCAACCCTCAGGCTGGCAAGGAGATGCGGGATGTCCACCCCTTCCTGGTGCTGTCGCCCCGCAGCTTCAATGACCGAACCTCGCTGGTGATAGGCTTGCCCATGACCACGGCGGAGTACAACGCCGACAACCCTTTTGCGGTGGTGGCTGGCGTAGCGGCGGGTGCCAAGGCCGGCAAGACGAGTTATGTGCTCTGCCATCAGCCGAAATCCTTTGATTGGCGCGCCCGTCAGGCCAGTCTCCATCCGATGAAGCAGCTCAACAGCACCGCTTTTGTGCAAGCGTGCGGTCTGCTCAATCAGATCATTTCCCTGACTTGAAAAGCAGGCGCTGCAAGCACTCGTTGGCGCGGGTGAAGAGCCTGTGGGCTGATACAGCGCCTTTTTGGCAGGGCGTTCGTGATATTCTGGGGACGCCTGTCACGGTGAAAATCGCCAAGTGCAACGAACTCCATACCTTCCAGGTTATCCCAAAACGTTGGGTAGTCGAGCGCAGCTTTACTTAACTTAAAACGCAGGACACAAAAGCGCCATAAAATAACTATCTGAGAACTGATTTTGATCATAAGGAAGAGCATGGATATCAAGCTCATCAGGAAGACTGGCGTACCGAAGGCTGAGGTTGAAGCACACCAGCAGATTCAGCGGGAGTTCAGCAGCACTCCTTTCAGTAAAGGCTGGCGCGGCTACGCCTCTTTTGCTATCACTCGATTTGGGCGAGGTGCCGGCGACGACGACTTCGACCTAGTTCTCATTACGCACAACGTGATAATTGTTGTCGAACTAAAGAACTGGCATGGCAAACTGCTGAAATCGGATGGCCAGAAATGGTATCTCGATGGAGAGTCGCGGGACACCTCTCCGGTACACAAGGCAACTTTAAACGCCAAGCGACTCGCCAGCTTGATGAAGCAGAAGCTTGGGACTGACTTCACCCCGTTCGTAGCCTCTTTCGTCGTGATGCACGGGGACATCAAGAAAACAGAATTCACACCTGAAGAGGAAAAGTCGGTCTTGACGATGACCGAGTTCCTGTCTCTGCGCTACGAACAGGTGTTTAGGGATTACTTCTGGCAGAGGCCACGCTTCAATCCGTTGGACCATTTGAACCGGTACGACGAATTCTTTGGAGGTCCCTCAATCAAGCCAAAGGACTATCTGGTTGACGGATTTCGCCCTGAGAACGCGCCCATCTTTAGCCACCCGAAGAAGCTGTACGCAGAGTTCCGGGCCAGTGCCAAGGACGACCCGCTCAAGCATGCACTTTTGCGGCAGTGGGACTTCACAGCTCTAGGCTTGGACCTCATCGGTGAGCGCGACCGCACTTTTGTGGGTCTTCGGGAGCAACGGGTCTATGAGTACGTTACA
>JBDLVJ010000088.1:0-3925 GCA_039804875.1 Pseudomonadota bacterium
TCGAGCTGCCGAGCCAGTTCATGGAGAACTTCTGCTGGGAATGGGATGTGCTGTCGGGCATGACGGCCCATGTCGAGACCGGCGCGCCGCTGCCTAGAGAGCTGTTCGACAAGATGCTGGCGGCCAAGAACTTCCAGAGCGGCCTGCAGACGCTGCGCCAGATCGAGTTCTCGCTGTTCGACATGCTGCTGCACAGCGGCGCGGCGGCGGACGGCGACTTCATGGCGCTGCAGCAGCGGGTGCGCGACGAAGTCGCGCTGATCCAGCCGCCGGCCTACAGCCGCACGCCGCACACCTTCAGCCACATCTTCGCGGGCGGCTACGCGGCAGGCTACTACAGCTACAAATGGGCCGAGGTGCTGAGCGCCGACGCCTACGCGGCCTTCGAGGAGGCGGCACCGGCCAACGGCGGCAGCACGCTGGACGTCGAGACCGGCCGACGCTTCAGGCGCGAGCTGCTCGAAGTCGGCGGCAGCCGGCCGGCGATGGACTCGTTCAAGGCCTTCCGTGGCCGCGAGCCGGCGCTCGACGCGCTCCTGCGCCACCAGGGCATGGCAGGCTGAGATTCCGGCTGGAAGGATCGCCCATGCAAGCCGTTGCCACAACCGGACGAATCGCCTCTTGCCTGCTGGCGCTGGCGATTCAGGCTGGCGCGCGCTGACACCGGCCGGTCTGCGGGCCGCCGAGACCACGACACAGACCACGGGCGACCCGTTGCCGGCGACACCGGAGGCGCGGACTTATCGGCGCCTGCTGATCAAGTTCAAGCCAACGGCAGCCGGCACGGATGCCTCCTTGGCGGGCAGGGCGGCACAACTGGCCATCGGTGACCTGTCCCAGCGCCTGCCGCCCAGCGCGCCGGGACAGCCCCCGCTGCAACTCAGGCTGCATCAATCGGTCAACGCGCAGTGGCATGTCGTGCTGACCGGGCACGGACTGAGCCAGACCGAGATGCAGGCGCTGATCGTACAGCTGCGGCACGATCCGCTGGTCGAGCAGGCCGAGATCGACCAGCGCCTCCAGCCCCAGTTCGTGCCCAACGACCCGCTCTACGGCCCGAGCCAATGGAATCTGCAGCCGCCTGCCCCGGGACGAGAGGGCAGCGCCAATCTGCCAGGCGCCTGGGATGTCGCGCGCGGCGGGGGCGCCCCCGGGCAAGGCGTGGTGGTGGCCGTGATCGATACCGGCGTGCGACCTCACGTCGACCTGGCCTCCCGGCTGCTGCCGGGCTGCGACTTCGTCAGCGATGCCGACATCGCCAACGACCTCGATGCCCAATGGGACAGCGACCCGAGCGATCCTGGCGACTGGGTCAGCCTGCAGGACATCGAAAAAGCCGTGTTCTCCGGCTGCCCCGTCGGTCCGAGCAGCTGGCACGGGACCGCGATAGCGGGCATGATCGCCGCCGCGACGGACAACCAGCTGGGCATGGCAGGCATGGCGCCGGGCGCGCGGCTATTGCCGGTGCGCGTGTTTGGCAAATGCGGCGGCTACCTGTCCGATATCATCGCGGGGGTCTACTGGGCGGCCGGACTGGAATTGCCCGCCCTGTCCGATGCGATGCGCGCACCGCCGCTCAATCCCTATCCCGCGCGGGTGATCAACCTGAGCATGGCGGCCGAGGGCAGTTGCAGCAACGCCTTCTAGGAAGCGATCGATCGGGTCCGGGCCGGGGGCGCGGTCGTGATCGCGGCCGCTGGCAACCACAACGGCAAGATCGCGGACAGGGCGCTGAGCCAGCCCGCCAATTGCCAGCGCGTGATCGCGGTCAAGGCTCACACCCGGCGCGGTGACCTGGCGTCCTATGCCAACGGTGGCGCCAGCACCACGCTGAGCGCACCGGGTGGCGGATTCGGCGTCAACGGGCTGGCCAACGATGGCGAGGCGCTCACGAGCCTGGGCAACAGCGGACTGAGTTCTCCACTGTCCGACCACTATGGCGAGGCACGCGGCACGAGCATCGCGGCGGCCCAGGTATCGGGCGCGACGCGGCGGCGACGCCCATCGGGCCCAGGCCCGCATCAGGCAGGCCACCAACAGGCCGCCTGCCAAACCGGCGGCATGCGCAGGCCAGTAGACCGCGAAACTCCAGACCGATGACAGCAGGCCGGCCGGCTCCAGACCGATCTTGAGCCCGAGCAAGGCCAGCATGGCCCAGGGCCAGGCCGGCGGCGGGCCGCTGGCGGTCGCGCGTTGCAGGCCGGTCAGGGGCGGCCACGAGGCGGCGCTGTCCAGGCGGGAGGACAGGCAGGCCAGCACGGCTGCCGCCCCACCCAGCCAGCCAGCCATGCAAGGCGCTGGAAAAGCCGGCGTAATAGCCGCAGCCGGAATCGAGAGCGATCACGAGTGCCACGCCGGCTGCGGCGCCGGCCAGCAGCAAGCACTGAACAGCCGTCGACAGCCAGGACCGCAGCAGTCCGGCGATCAGCAACAGCGCGGCGGCGTTGGCCAGCGCGTGCGACAGGCTCAGATGCACCCATTGGGCGGACAGCAGCTCCCACCAGGCACCCTGCTCGAAACGCGGGCGCTCGAAGCGCAGCGCGCCCGGCAGACCCGGCCAGAGCTGCAGCACCAGCAGCAGCGGCGCCAGCAACGCCAGCGGCGGCAAACCGGACATGCCGCCGAGCCCGCGTCCGGCCCCGGTCCGATGCAGGCTCAGTACTCCAGCGTCTTGACGCCGTCGCGGGTGCCGAGCAGGCAGACGCCGGCCTTCTGGAAGGCGAACACCCCGACCGTCACGACGCCGGGCCAGTTGTTGACCTGGGCCTCGAAGGCCAGCGGGTCGGCGATACGCAGCCCGGTCACGTCAAGGATATGCTGGCCATTGTCGGTCACCAGCGGCGCGCCGTCCTTCAGGCGCAGCGTTGCCGTCGCGCCCAGCGCCTCGAACTGGCGCGCGATACGCCGCGCGGCCATCGGGATCACCTCGACCGGCAGCGGGAACCGGCCAAGCTGCTCGACCAGCTTGGACTCGTCGGCGATGCAGACGAACAGCTTGGACTGGGCCGCGACGATCTTCTCGCGCGTCAGCGCCGCGCCACCGCCCTTGACCATGTGACCCTGGCCGTCGATCTCATCGGCGCCGTCGATGTAGACCGCCAGCTGCTCGACCTCGTTGCTGTCGAAGACCGGGATGCCGAGCGCCCGCAGGCGCGTGGTCGAGGCCTCGGAGCTCGAGACCGCGCCCTTGATGCTGTCCTTGATCGTCGCCAGCGCCTCGATGAACTTGTTGACGGTCGAGCCGGTGCCGACGCCGACGATCTCGCCGGGCACGACATAGCGCAGCGCGGCCTGGCCGACCAGGGTCTTGAGTTCGTCTTGGGTCAATGGGGAGTGGGTCATGGGTGCGATCTGGGACAATTGGAGGATTGGGCCGCATCCGGCCCGTCATGATCCGTGATTATCCAATGTCCCTGCTGCCCTACTCGCTTGCCCGCCATTTCCTGTTCAACATGGACCCGGAGGCGGCCCACGAGCTGACCCTGGACCGGCTCGCCCAGCTCCAGAACACGCCGCTGATGTGCCTGGCGCGCCAGCAGCGGGTCAGCGACCCGGTGACGCTCGCCGGCCTGCGGTTCCCGAACCGGGTCGGCCTGGCCGCCGGCCTGGACAAGAACGCGCGCTGCATCGACGCCTGGGGCGCGCTGGGCTTCGGCTTCGTCGAGGTCGGCACCGTGACGCCCAAGGGCCAGCCCGGCAACCCCAAGCCACGCATGTTCCGCCTACCCGAGAAGCACGCGCTGATCAACCGCCTGGGCTTCAACAATGAGGGGCTGGAGGCCTTCATCGCCAACGTCAAGCGCTCGCGGCTGCGCCAGGCGCCGCAAGCCGGCGGCATGCTGCTGGGCCTGAACATCGGCAAGAACGCGGCGACACCGATTGAGCGCGCGACCGACGACTACCTGATCTGCCTCGAGGGCGTCTA
>JBDLVJ010000089.1:0-2585 GCA_039804875.1 Pseudomonadota bacterium
CGACCGCGCCGCGCTCGACGAACGCTGGAAGGCGCTGCAGCGCCAGGCCCATCCCGACCGCTTCGCGGCCCAGGGCCAGGCGGCCCAGCGCGTCGCGATGCAATGGTCGGTGCGCATCAACGAGGCCTACCAGCGCCTGAAGGACCCCTTGAAGCGCGCGGCCTACTGGTGCGAGCTCAACGGCGCCCCGATCAAGGCCGAAAGCAACACCGCGATGCCGGCCGCCTTCCTGATGCAGCAGATGGAGTGGCGCGAGGCGCTCGAGGAGGCCGCTGGCGCCGAGGCCATCGAGGCCCTGCTCGAACAGACCCAGGCCTTTCGGCGCGACATGCTGGCTCAGCTCGGCTTGACGATAGACCAGCAGCGCGACGCGCTGGCCGCCGCCCGGCAGGTCAGGGCGCTGATGTTCGTCGAGCGTTTCGCCGACGACCTGCACGGCCGGCTCGACCGCCTCTGATTCCATCCCGACTCCGTCCCGATTTTTCTGCCCCTTGTCCTTGGCATCGTGCCGGAAAACCCGGCTCCCCGCTGGGAACCGCGTGGCCTGCGACAATAGCCGGTTTTTCCGCGACCGAGTCTTTACCCCGGGCTTTTCCGCCCGCCTTGCTCCATGGCCCTGCTGCAAATCTCCGAACCCGGCCAGACGCCCGATCCGCATCAGCGGCGCGTGGCTGTCGGCATCGACCTTGGCACCACCCATTCGCTGGTCGCCTCGGTGCGCCACGGCGTGCCCGAATGCCTGCCCGACGAGCAGGGCCGCGTGATCCTGCCCAGCGTGGTGCGCTATCGACCGCCCGGGTCGGGCTCGGGCCGCCAGATCGGCTGGGACGCGCTCTCCGCCCAGATCGACGACCCGCACAACACCGTCAGCTCGGTCAAGCGCCTGATGGGGCGCAAGCTGGCCGACCTGCAAGCCCAGGGCGTGGCGGCCAAGCTGCCCTATACCGTGGTCGATGGCCCCGGCATGGCGGTGGTCCGGACCGTGGCGGGCGACAAGTCGCCGGTCGAGGTCAGCGCCGAGATCCTGGCCACGCTGCGCTTTCGCGCCGAGGACAGCTTCGACAACGACCTGTTCGGTGCCGTCATCACGGTGCCGGCCTATTTCGACGACGCCCAGCGCCAGGCGACCAAGGACGCCGCGCAGATGGCCGGACTCGAGGTGCTGCGCCTGATCAACGAGCCCACCGCAGCCGCGATCGCCTATGGCCTGGACCAGGGCTCGGAAGGCGTCTATGCGGTCTATGACCTCGGCGGCGGCACCTTCGACGTCTCGATCCTGCGCCTGACCCAGGGCGTGTTCGAGGTCATGGCCACCGGTGGCGATTCCGCGCTCGGCGGCGACGACTACGACCGTGCGCTGGCCGACTGGGTGCTGCAGCAATGCGGCCATCCGCTCAAGGCCGATGAACTGTCGGCCGGCGAGCGCGCCCGCCTGCAGGCCGAGGCACGCCGCGTCAAGGAAGCGCTGTCGGCTCATGCCGATGACGGCTTGGCGGTGCACTTCGAGGTCTTGCTCGACGGCCGGACCCTGGCGCGCGAGGTCACCCATGCCGAATTCGCCCAGGCCTGTGCCGCCCTGACGCAGCGCACCATGGTCGCCGTCAAGCGCGTGTTGCGCGACGCCAGGCTCGACAAGTCCGAGGTCAAGGGCGTCGTGATGGTCGGCGGCTCGACTCGCATGCCGGTGGTGCAGCAGGCGGTGGAACAGTTCTTCGGCCAGCCGCCGCTGACGAATCTGAACCCGGACGAGGTCGTCGCGCTCGGCGCGGCGATCCAGGCCAACCAGCTCGCGGGCAACAACCCCGACGGCGACCTGCTGCTGCTCGACGTCATTCCGCTCTCGCTCGGCATCGAGACCATGGGCGGACTGGTCGAGCGCATCGTGCCGCGCAACACCACGATTCCGACCGCGCTGGCGCAGGATTTCACCACCTTCAAGGACGGCCAGACCGCTTTGGCGCTGCATGTGCTGCAGGGCGAACGCGACCTGGTGGCCGACTGCCGCAGCCTGGCGCGCTTCGAGCTGCGCGGCATTCCGCCGATGCCGGCCGGCGCCGCGCGCATCCGCGTCACCTTCACCATCGATGCCGACGGCCTGCTGACCGTGGGCGCGAAAGAGCAGGGCAGCGGGGTCGAGGCCCAGATCGTGGTCAAGCCCAGCTACGGCCTGTCGGACGAGCAGATCGCCGCCATGCTGCAAGACAGCTTTGCCACCGCGCAGCAGGACATGGCCGCACGCGCGCTGGTCGAGGCTCGGGTCGATGCCGAGCGCATGCTCGACGCGACCCGCAGCGCGCTGGCCGCCGACGCCGACCTGCTCGAACCCGGGCAGCGGGCCGAGATCGACCGCCTGCTCGGCGAGACCGACGCCATCCGCACCAGTTCGGTCGATGCCGCCGCCATCGAGGCCGCGACCGAAGCCCTGGCCCAGGGCACTGAGGCTTTTGCTGCGCTGCGCATGAACCGCGGCATCCAGGCCGCGCTGACCGGCCGCACGATCGACCAGATCTGAATCCCGCATCCCACCCGAATCCAACGCCTTCGAGCCCCGCACCGATGCCCGTCATCAAGATCCTTCCCCATGC
>JBDLVJ010000090.1:0-10202 GCA_039804875.1 Pseudomonadota bacterium
TATCCCGGCTGGCGGGTGCCGGTCGCCGATCTGAGAAAATGAGAAGAGAACCCGCATGGCGGGTTGGCACGGGTTCCGCCCGCACAGGATTGTTATGAGATTGACCTCCACATCTGTTCGCTGGCTGGGTCTGCTGGCGTTTGCTTATCTGAATGTCGCCGGAGCGCAGGTGCCGCCGCGCCCGTTGCTGGCCGAGCTGCCGATCGATGCCATGGCACCCAACTTGCCGCCTGGCCTGGCGCCGTCCTTCGAGCAGGCCTGGGACGTGGTCGAGCTGGCCGGTCAGCCCACGCTGATCGACAGCCAGCGCCCCGCGCGCGTGGTGTTGCGGCCCCAGGGCGTGCTCTGGGTCGATGGCGGCTGCAACTACTTCTCGGGCCGGGTCGAGCGCAACGCCCAGGGCCTGTTCCGGGTTTCGAAATACGGCGGTACCCACGGCGGGTGCGATACGCCGCCGCGCTCCGAGGCCTTCCTGAACTCGGCCCTGATGATGGTCGACAATTTCCGCTGGGATCGGGGCCTGTTGCTGCGCAGCGGCAGCAGCGAGCTGCTGCGCCTGCGGCCCAGCACCGACCAGGACACGTACTCGCTTGAGCAGGGCCTGGCGCGTCGTGCCATGCCGGCTCCGGCCTCGGCGCTGCAGCCGGGCCAGGCGCGCCAGCTCGGCAGCCAGGAATGCCGGCCCCCGGTCAAGGCCAGGAAGGTCGCGGCCAAGTCGCGCAAGGCCCAGAAGGCCGTCTGCTCGCCGGCCCAGCTCAAGGCCTTCAAGGCGCAGGCTGGCAAGGCGCAGGCTGGCAAGGCGCAGGCTGGCAAGTCATCCCTGCGTGCCGTCGGTGCCAAATCCGCCAAGCCGGCCAAGGTCGGCAAGTCGTCGCTCCAGTCCGGCAAGGCCCGGCGAGTCAAGGCCGGCCCGGCGGTCAAGGGCAGCGGCAAGAAGAGCGCCCAGACCGCGCGCAAGCGGCACAGATCCTGAGCCTGGCTCAGGCCAGGTCATCGGGTTGTTTCCCGCCATTCACCTTGAAACGGAACCGACATGGGCAACCGACTCACGCAAATCGCCACCCGCACCGGCGATGCCGGCACCACCGGCCTTGGCAACCACCATCGCGTCAGCAAGAACAGCCTGCGCGTGCATGCGATGGGCGACATCGACGAGCTCAACTCGCAGATCGGCCTGCTGCTGTGCGAGGAGATGCCGGTCGACCTGCGCGCGCTGCTGGTCGAGATCCAGCACCAGCTGTTCAACCTCGGCGGCGAGCTCAGCATCCCGGGCTACGAGCTGCTGAAGGCCGAGGCCGTGCTCACGCTCGATCAGGCGTTGGCGCATTACAACGCGCAGCTGCCCCGCTTGCAGGAGTTCATCCTGCCGGCCGGCAACCGCGCGGCCGCGCAGGCCCATGTCTGCCGCACCGTCGCCCGCCGCGCCGAGCGTCAGGTGGTGGCGCTCGGCAACGAGGAATCGATCAACGACGCCCCGCGCCAGTATCTGAACCGGCTCAGCGATCTGCTGTTCGTGCTCGCGCGCGTGCTCAACCGCGTGAACGGCGGCGATGATGTCTACTGGAAGAGCGAGCGGCTGCAACAGGCCGGTCAGTCATGACCCCGTTCCGCACGCCAGCGCCCGAGCGCCGCGACGGCGGCTTGCGGCGCTGGGTCCGGCGGATTTTCTGGCTGCTGCTGCTGATCGTGATCGGTGTCACCCTGTCGCCCGTGGCCTATCTGCCGCCGCAGGCCTTCAGCCTGTGGGACAAGGCTGAGCATGCGCTGGCCTTCGCCGGGCTGATGACGCTGGGCGCGCTGGCCTATCCGCGCCGGGTCGGCCTGCTGGCGCTCAGTTTGCTGGCCTTCGGCGGCGCGATCGAGCTGGCCCAGGCCGCCACCGGCTGGCGCAGCGGCGACTGGGCCGACTGGCTGGCCGATGCCGTCGGCCTGCTCGCCGGGCTGGCGCTGGCCGCGCTCAGCCGCTGCGTCGTTGCCAGAAGCCTGGCTGGCCGTAGCGCGCCTTGAGGAAATCGACCCACAGGCGCACCCGCAGCGGCAGGTGCTTGCGTTGCGGGAACACCGCATAGATGCCGTTGGGCGCCGCCGCGTAGTCCTCGAGCAGGGTGACCAGGCGCCCGGCCGCGATGTCGGACTCGACCTCCCAGAGGCTGCGCCAGGCGATGCCGTGACCGGCCAAACACCATTCGTGCAGCACCTGGCCGTCGGTGCAGTCGAACGGCCCGTCCGGACGCAGGTGGATCAGTTCCTCGGGCTTGCCGCCGCGCCCGGGCAGCCGGAAGGCCCAGCCGCGTGTCTGCGAGGCATCCGATGACAGCACCAGGCAGTCGAAGCGCGCCAGCTCCTGCGGATGCTCGGGCCGGCCCTGGCGCTGCAGGTAGCGCGGCGAAGCGACGCACAGCCGCCGGTTGTCGGCCAGCCGCACGCTGATCAGCGACGAATCGGGCAGGTCGCCCACGCGCACCGCGCAGTCGTAGCCCTCGCCGGCGAGGTCGATCACGCGGTCGCTCAGATTCAGCGAGATCGCGACCTCGGGGTGCAGTTCGCGAAACAGCGGCACCAGCGGCGCGACATGGCGCCGTCCGAAGCCGGCCGGGGCGGTCAGCCGCAGCCGGCCGCTGGCCCGCGCGCCACCGGCGCTCACGCTGGCTTCGGCGCCCGCGATCTCGGCCAGCAGGCGCTGGCAGTCCTCCAGGTAGGCACCGCCCTCGTGCGTCAGCGTGATGCGGCGCGTGGTGCGCAGCATCAGCTTGACGCCCAGTCTTTCCTCCAGCAGATCGAGCCGGCGCCCGATCACGGCCGGCGCCACGCCCTCGGCGCGCGCCGCCGCGGCCAGGCTGCCGCGCGCCGCGACCGCGACGAAGGTTTCCATGGCCTTGAGCTTGTCCATCCTGGTCCGCGCTTTAGTCGGGTTTTATCGATGAGTCTTGGGATAATTTTGTGGATTATGCAAGAAAATGTCATGACTGAAATCGCAAATCGCCTTTGAATCAGGTCATGGAACTCGCATACAGTGGGGCTGTGGACAAGTCGGCATGGACCTTGCCTGACTTGCCGGTCGAAACCGTCTGGAGACTTGAACATGAACGCCCGCTCGAACAGCAACGCCCGCCTCGCCATCCACCGCCTGCAGGTGGCCCAGGAACTGCATCAGTTCATCGAAGACCAGGTGCTGCCCGGCACCGGCATCGAATCCGCCCATTTCTGGGCCGGCTTCGACGCCATCGTGGCCGACCTCGCGCCGAAGAACCGCGCCCTGCTGGCCGAGCGCGACCGCCTGCAGACCGAGCTCGATGCCTGGCACCGCGCCCACCCGGGCCCGATCACCGACATGCCGGCCTACCGCGCCTTCCTGGAGCGGATCGCCTATCTGGTGCCGCAACCGGCGGCCCGGGTCACGACCGCCAATGTCGATGCCGAGCTGGCCCGGCAGGCCGGCCCGCAACTGGTGGTGCCGATCACCAACGCGCGCTACGCGCTCAACGCCGCCAACGCGCGCTGGGGCAGCCTGTACGACGCGCTCTATGGCACCGACGCCATTCCCGAGACCGACGGCGCCCAGAAGGGCAAGGGCTACAACCCGGCGCGCGGCGCCAAGGTCATCGCCTTCGCGCGCGACTTCCTCGACCAGTCCGCGCCGCTGGCCGCCGGTTCCCACCATGACTCGACCGGCTACGCCGTCGCCAGTGGCGCGCTGCAGGTCACGCTCAAGGACGGCAGCGTCAGCGGCCTGAAGGAGGCGGCCCAGCTGGCCGGCTACCAGGGCGATGCCGCCGCGCCGCAGTCGCTGCTGTTCGCGCACAACGGCATCCACTTCGACCTGATCATCGACCGCAGCACGGCGATCGGCGCCAGCGACGCCGCCGGCGTCAGCGACCTCGTGCTGGAAGCCGCACTGTCGACCATCCTCGACCTGGAGGATTCGGTCGCCGCGGTCGACGCCGAGGACAAGGTGCTGGGTTACGCCAACTGGCTCGGCATCCTCAAGGGCACGTTGACCGAGACCTTCGAGAAGGGCGGCCAGCAGCTGACGCGCGGCCTGAATCCCGACCGCCTCTACACCGCCGCCGACGGCCAGGGCCAGGTGCGCCTGCACGGCCGCAGCCTGATGTTCGTGCGCAACGTCGGCCATCTGATGACCAACCCGGCCATCCTCTGGACCGATGCCGACGGCACCGTGCGCGAGATCCCCGAAGGCATCATGGATGCCGTCGTCACGACCACGATCGCGCTGCACGACCTGCAGGGTCATGGCGTCAACGGCATCCGCAACAGCCGCAGCGGCAGCGTCTACATCGTCAAGCCCAAGATGCACGGCCCGGTCGAGGTCGGCTTCGCCGCCGAACTGTTCGGCCGCGTCGAGCAGCTGCTCGGCCTGCCCGACAGCACCGTCAAGCTCGGCATCATGGACGAGGAGCGCCGCACCAGCGTCAACCTGCGCGCCTGCATCGCGGCCGCCGCCAGCCGGGTCGCCTTCATCAACACCGGCTTCCTCGACCGCACCGGCGACGAGATGCACACCGCGATGCTGGCCGGCCCGATGATGCGCAAGGGCGACATCAAGTCCAGCGCCTGGATCGCCGCCTACGAGCGCCGCAACGTGCTGATCGGCCTGCAGTCCGGCCTGCGTGGCCGGGCCCAGATCGGCAAGGGCATGTGGGCCATGCCCGACCTGATGGCCGAGATGCTCAAGCAGAAGATCGGCCATCCCAGGGCCGGCGCCAACACCGCCTGGACGCCGTCGCCGACCGCCGCCACGCTGCACGCGCTGCATTACCACCAGGTCAACGTGGCCGAGGTGCAGCAGCAGATCGAGGCCAGCGGCGACGCCGACGATGCCGCGTTGACCGACAAGCTCATGCGCGACCTGCTGACCATTCCCGTGGTGGCCGAGGCCAACTGGAGCGCCGAGGAGCGCCAGCAGGAGCTCGACAACAACGCGCAGGGCATCCTGGGCTATGTGGTGCGCTGGGTCGATCAGGGCGTGGGCTGCTCCAAGGTGCCCGACATCCATGACATCGGCCTGATGGAAGACCGCGCCACGCTGCGCATCAGCAGCCAGCACATGGCCAACTGGCTGCAGCACGGCGTCGTGACCGAGGCCCAGGTGCGCGCGACCTTCGAGCGCATGGCCGCCAAGGTCGATCAGCAGAACGCCGGCGATCCGGCCTACCAGAGCCTGGTCGGCCATCCCGATGGCGCGGCCTACCAGGCGGCGCTGGACCTGGTGTTCAAGGGCAAGGAACAGCCGAGCGGCTACACCGAGCCGCTGCTGCACGCCTGGCGCCTGCAGGTGAAGGCCGCCGCCTGATCACGGCCTGAAGCGTGACGGAACGGCGCCCCTCGGGGCGCCGTTCCGCTTCTGCCAGGTCGACCGACTCGTGCCAGCTGGCTGGCTGGCGGGGTTTGCGGGTCCGGGTCGAACGGTTGAAACCCCTGTTCGAGCGACAAGGAAACGGCATCCGATACTCTGATCTGCTGGATCGTCGATAAAAAACAAGCCGTCAAGTATTTTTTTGACGTGATATTTTTACGTCAATATTTTTTCCGGTTCAGGGCGGCGGCTGCCCGCGTGGCGGGGTTCGCCATCCGGCGCTCGATATCCTGACCCATGTCGACCCGGACTGATCCCGGGTCGGACCCCGACCGCATATTTGCCACAATACCCGCCATGAGCACCCACATCGCACCCTATCCCCTGTCGCGTCCGCGTCGCCTGCGGCGTGACGTTTTCACCCGCAACCTGGTGCGCGAGCACCACCTGACCGCGCACGACCTGATCTATCCGGTGTTCGTGCTCGAGGGCGAGGGCCGGCGCGAGGCCGTGACCTCCATGCCTGGCGTCGAACGCCTGAGCCTGGACCTGCTGCTGCCGGTGGCGCGCGAATGCGTGGAGCTCGGCATCCCGGTGATGGCGCTGTTCCCGGTGATCGACCCGGCGCTCAAGACCCCCGACGGTCGCGAAGCCTGGAACCCCGACGGCCTGATCCCCCGCGTGGTGGCCCGCCTCAAGGCAGAACTGCCGGACCTCGGCATCATGACCGATGTCGCGCTCGACCCCTACACCAGCCACGGCCAGGACGGCCTGCTCGACAGCCAGAACTACATCATCAACGACGCCACGGTCGAGGTGCTGGTGTGCCAGGCCCTGGCCCAGGCCGCCGCCGGTGTCGACATCGTCGCGCCGTCCGACATGATGGACGGCCGCATCGGCGCGATCCGCCAGGCGCTCGAGGTCAACGGCCATGTCCATACCCGCATCATGGCCTACAGCGCCAAGTACGCCTCTGCCTTCTACGGTCCGTTCCGCGACGCGGTCGGCTCGTCCGCCAATCTCGGCAAGGCCGACAAGAAGGTCTACCAGATGGACCCGGGCAACACCGACGAGGCGCTGCGCGAGGTCGCGCTCGACCTGGCCGAGGGCGCCGACATGGTGATGGTCAAGCCCGGCATGCCCTACCTCGACGTGGTGCGCCGGATCAAGGAAGAGTTCAAGGCCCCGACCTTCGCCTACCAAGTCAGCGGCGAATACGCGATGCTCAAGGCCGCCGCGCAGAACGGCTGGCTCGACCACGATGCCGTCATGATGGAGTCGCTGCTGGCCTTCAAGCGCGCCGGCGCCGATGGCGTGCTGACCTATTTCGCCCGCGACGCCGCCCGCCTGCTGCGCCAGCAGGGCTGATCCGGCCGATCCCCCGCCCGAGCTCCCGGCCCATGCGCGTCTTCCACCTCACGGAGCTCAGCATCCGTGAATCCGACCTCCTGCCGGCGGACCTGCCGGGCAGCGGCTTTCTCTGGATCGCGCTCGGGCGGCGCGAATTCGAGGCCATGCAGGCCGAGGTCCAGGCCTGCCTGCAGCGGCTCTGCGGCAGCGCGCTGGTCGATCTGCACCTGTCCGATCTGCTCAACAACCAGCTGCCCTCGCACTACGACTACACCGCGCAGTACGATCTGCTGGTGTTCCGCCGGCTGGCCCAGGGTCGTGACGACATCGAGGCCGAACCCTACAGCCCGTCGCTCGAGCGCCTGCCACGCCGTGGCGGTCCGCCGGTGCTGCGCCGCATCGATACCAGCCCGGTCGGCTTCGCGCTGTTCGATCAGCTGCTGCTGACCGTGCATCCGACCGATTGCGCCGTGCGCGACAGCTATGCCGCCCGCCTGCTGGCCCTGACCGCCAGCGGCAAGGCCGAGGCCACCGAGCCCGGACGCAGCGCGGCCGTGCGCTTCATGCCGAGCAGCAGCGGCGACCTGATGCTGCGCCTGGTCAACCAGATGGTCGATGGCTACCTCGAGCTGCGGCGCGAGCTGACGCGCCAGCTCGACCACTGGCAGTCCGAGCTGCTGAGTCCGAAGTCGCGCTTCAACAACTGGGGCAGCCTGCTGCAGGCGCGGCTGGCGCTGCACCAGCTCGACGAGATCTGCGAGGACCAGCGCAGCGCGATCCAGGATTGGATCGAGGCGCTCGACAGCTGGCCCGAGGCGTCGATGGCGGCCGACCCGCGCGCCCATGAACTGCTCAAGGTGCGCAGCCGTGACGTGCTCGAGCATATCGAGCGCGTCGTGCACCATGTGCGCCGCCTCGAGCAGAGCGCCGAGGTCGCGGTCCAGATGCATTTCAACGCCCAGGGTCACCGCACCAACGAGATCATGTGCATCCTGACAGTGCTGACCGCGATCTTCCTGCCGCTGAACCTGATCGCGGGCATCTTCGGCATGAATTTCGACTTCATCCCGCTGCTGCACCTGCAGGCGGGCTTCTGGTGGGCGATGGCCGCGATGGCCGTGATCGCCGTCAGCCTGGTTTTCTATTTCTGGCGCAAGCGCTTCCTGGAGCACCGTACTTGAGCAATCCCCTGTCCTCCGCCGCCCTGGAAGTCCTGCGCGAAGTCTTCGGTTATTCGGCCTTCCGTGGTCCGCAGGCCGACATCGTCGAGCGGGTGGCCGCTGGCGGCGACGCGCTGGTGCTGATGCCCACCGGCGGTGGCAAGTCCTTGTGCTACCAGGTGCCGGCCATCCTGCGCCAGCGCGCCGGGCAGGGCGTGACGATCGTGGTCTCGCCGCTGATCGCGCTGATGCACGACCAGGTCGGCGCGCTGCTGGAGGCCGGCGTCAGCGCGGCCTACCTCAACTCCAGCCTGAGCCCGGAGCGGGCGGCCGAGATCGAGCGCCAGCTGCAGCGCGGCGAGATCACCCTGCTCTACGCCGCGCCCGAGCGCCTGACCACCGCGCGCTTCATGGCGCAGTTGCAGGCACTGCACGAGCGTGGTCTGCTGAGCCTGTTCGCGATCGACGAGGCCCATTGCGTCAGCCAGTGGGGCCACGATTTCCGGCCCGACTACCGGGGCCTGGCCACGCTGCACGAGCGTTTCCCCGACGTGCCGCGTGTCGCGCTGACCGCCACCGCCGACGAATTGACGCGCGCCGACATCGTGCATCACCTGCGGCTGGAGGCGGCGCGCCATTTCGTCTCCAGCTTCGACCGGCCCAACATCCGTTACACCATCGTCGAGAAGAAGGACAGCCTGCAGCAGCTGCAGCGCTTCATCCGCCACGAGCACATGGGCGCCAGCGGGCATGACGCCGGCGTGGTCTATTGCCAGTCGCGGCGCAAGGTCGAGGATGTCGCGGCTCAGCTCGCGGCGGCCGGCTTCAACGCGCTGCCCTATCACGCCGGCCTGGAGCAGGCGACGCGCCAGCGCCATCAGGACCGCTTCCTGCGCGAGGACGGCCTCATCATGGTCGCGACCGTGGCCTTCGGCATGGGCATCGACAAGCCCGACGTGCGCTTCGTGGCCCATGTCGACATGCCCAAGAACATCGAGGGCTATTACCAGGAGACCGGCCGCGCCGGGCGCGACGGCGAGCCGGCCGATGCCTGGATGGCCTACGGCCTGCAGGACGTGGTCAACCAGCGCCGCATGATCGACGAAAGCCCGGCGGCCGAGGAATTCAAGCAGGTGCTGCGCGGCAAGCTCGAGGCGTTGCTGGCGCTGGCCGAGGCGACCGACTGCCGCCGCGTGCGCCTGCTGGCCTATTTCGGCGAGAAGTCCGAGCCTTGCGGCAACTGCGACAACTGCCTGCAGCCGCCGCAGACCTGGGACGCGACCGAGGCCGCGCGCAAGCTGCTGTCCTGCATCTACCGGGTGCAGCAGGCGGGCGGCGCGGCCTTCGGCGCCGGTCACCTGATCGACATCCTGCGCGGCAAGCACAGCGAGAAGGTCGAGCAGCATGGCCACGCAGCCCTGAGCACCTTCGGCATCGGCGCCGACCTGGGCGAGAGCCAGTGGCGCAGCATCGCGCGCCAGCTGATCGCGCGCGAGGCGATCCGGGTCGATGTCGAGCATTTCAACACCCTGCGCCTGGGCGAGGCCGCGCGCGCGATCCTCAAGGGCGAGGACTCGGTGTTCGTGCGGGTGCAGAGCGCCACGCCGGCGCGCAGCCGCAGCGCGGCGCGTCAGCGCGTGGTCACCGCCGAGGCCACGCTGACGCTGGCCGCGCGCGAGACGCTGGCCGCGCTCAAGGCCTGGCGGGCCCAGGTCGCGCGCGAGCACAACCTGCCGCCTTTCATGATCTTCCACGACGCGACGCTGCGCGCGATCGCGGAAGCGCAGCCGCAGCGCCTGGCCGAGCTGGAGGGCATATCCGGCCTGGGGCAGAAGAAGCTGGAGGCCTATGGGGCGGAGGTGTTGCGGGTGGTGAGGGGTTGAGGCAGGCCATTCCGTCAACGCCTGCAATGAGCTTTGGCGCAGGCCGCTCATGAGCTCGAAACCTGGGTCTGCTCATGCAGCAAGCTGAGTCCTGGCTGTCAGACTGGTTGTGGCTCGGCTTGCTGTCGTAGAAACTTCAAGGCCCTGTTCGAGAGTCTGGAGCGCGACCAGCTGCGCCTGGGGCTGATCCTGGCATTGTTTGAGATTGACCAGCCAGCAAGAGGAGCATGCCGACGGGGTATTACCTGGAATTCCCCAATTGACTTCCAAAATAAAATTGTATTGTGAAAATACAAATCGGCTAATGTGGGCAGTTCCTGACCTCCGTTTCTGACTCGTTCAGCAATGCGAGGGATTTAACGTACATCCTCCTGGAGCTGCCTCCATGTTTCAAAGCCTGCGCGCCCGCCTCATCGGCATCTGTATCGCGATTACAACGCTTTCGCTGGTCGCATTGGCACTTGTCACTTTTTTTGTTGTCCGTGGCAACACCCT